>NZ_JBWKVL010000002.1:0-75906 GCF_059421685.1 Citrobacter sp. GW821-FHT02E08
CGTGAATTCATTTTTCACCTCATCAGTTATGTAATATATAACCTCTGAGCGTGTCTAAAACTATTAAACCACTTCAGTGAGACCCGAACCTGCTGCAGGTTCGAATCGTCTAAATCGTAGATAGCAAAAAGGCGCCTTTAGGGCGCCTTTTTACACTGGTGGGGCGTGCAGGATTCGAACCTGCGACCAATTGATTAAAAGTCAACTGCTCTACCAACTGAGCTAACGCCCCCATATGGGGTTTACTACTTTAATTCTTTTTCAGGAACCCACCTCGATATTGGTGGGGCGTGCAGGATTCGAACCTGCGACCAATTGATTAAAAGTCAACTGCTCTACCAACTGAGCTAACGCCCCATTCGGGTGTTACCTGAAATATTTTACTCGGTTACCAATTTAAAATTGGTGGGTCGTGCAGGATGACTCGGCTTCGCCTCGCCCTACGGGCCGTTGCTGATGCAACGTTATCCTTCACGCTTAACATCTGAGTTCGATGTTAAAATTGGTGGGTCGTGCAGGATTCGAACCTGCGACCAATTGATTAAAAGTCAACTGCTCTACCAACTGAGCTAACGACCCGAGTGGTGGGTGATGACGGGATCGAACCGCCGACCCCCTCCTTGTAAGGGAGGTGCTCTCCCAGCTGAGCTAATCACCCGATACTACGCTGGATACTGCTTACTAACTGATTTAGTGGTGGGTCGTGCAGGATTCGAACCTGCGACCAATTGATTAAAAGTCAACTGCTCTACCAACTGAGCTAACGACCCACTTTTGCGCTGCTTTTGGTTTGTTTGATATCCCGTGGCAACGGCGGCATATATTACTGATTTCAGATTTCAGCGCAACAAAAATTTCGATATAGATCACTCAACTGCTTAGGAATCACACGACACGACCAGAAATAACGCGATTTCTGGTCGCATGGTGTGCATTACATCGCGCTGAGACGTTTTTGCGCTTGTTTCGCGCCATCGGTACCAGGGTATTTCGTGATGACCTGCTGGTAAACGGCTTTGGCTTTTGCTGTATCGCCTTTGTCCTGCATGATGACGCCGACTTTAAACATCGCATCAGCAGCCTTCGGAGACTTCGGATAGTTTTTCACTACCGAGGCAAAATAGAACGCTGCATCATCTTTTTTACCCTTGTTGTAATTCAACTGCCCCAGCCAGTAATTGGCATTCGGCTGGTACGTTGAGTCCGGGTATTGTTTGATGAAGTTCTGAAACGCCACAATCGCGTCGTCCTGACGCGCGTTATCATGCACCAGGGCAATTGCTGCGTTGTAATCCGTATTCGCGTCTCCGCTTGACGCGGGCGCGCCTGACGTTGCTGCTCCAGCATCAGGAGCTGGTGCTGGCGTAGTCGTTGCCGCACCACTTTGATCGCCAGCTGCAGGCTGCGCTGCGGCGCTACCGCTGCTCAGACTGTCTATCTGTAACAGGATCTGCTTCTGACGCTCAACGACCTGATTCAGTTGATACTGGCTTTCCTGAATTTGGCCACGCAGGGAATCAATATCAGTCTGATTATCGGAAAGTTGTTGCTGGAGTTGGGTTAAAAGCTGGCTATGAGCATTAGAAATACGCTCGAGTTGAGTGACGCGGTCTTCGACCGAGCCAGAGCCGACACTACTGATTGGCGCCTGAGCAAAAGCGGCCCAGGGGGCCGCTATGCCAACCAGTAACGACAGACTCAACAGGTGATGTCTGAAGTTACTGCTCATGTCATTCTCTTAGTAAACCAGTACGGCACGACGGTTTTTGGAGTAAGCCGCTTCGTCATGACCCAGTACTGCAGGTTTTTCTTTACCGTAAGAAACGATGGAGATCTGGTCAGCAGAAACGCCTTTACCCTGCAGGTACATTTTCACGGCGTTAGCACGACGTTCGCCCAGGGAGATGTTGTACTCAGGAGTACCACGTTCGTCCGCGTGACCTTCTACGGTGACTTTGTAAGACGGGTTGCTACGCAGGAAGTTTGCGTGCGCATCCAGCATTGCAGCGAAATCAGAACGGATATCGTACTTGTCCAGATCGAAGTAAACGATGTTGTTCTGCTGCAGCTGTTGCATCTGCAGACGCGCTTGCTCTTCGGAGGACATGTTGCCGCTGCCATTAGCATCCATACCAGTGCCAGCACCCATCATGCCTTCGCTGCCGTCATTGCTGGCGTTCTTGTTAGAAGAACATGCCGCGATTGCCATAACAGGCAGAGCGATCATCAGCCCCTTCAGCACTTTGTTCAGTTGCATTTCAATGATTCCTTTATTAATCAATTATTTATTATCACAGATACGGCGACCAGGCAGGGAATTTAACCTGACCATCAGTTGCCGGAAGACGCGCCTTGAAACGCCCATCTGTAGAAACCAAATTCAGCACGGATCCCATCCCCTGAGAAGAGCTGTAGATTACCATAGTGCCGTTAGGTGCCAGACTTGGCGTTTCATCCAGGAACGTTGACGACAGAACTTGTACGCCACCCGCTACCAGATCTTGTTTGGCAATGTGTTGTTGCCCACTATTTGAGCTTACCATTACCATAAATTTACCGTCGCTGCTCACATCAGAATCCTGGTTTTGCGATCCTTCCCAGGTAATACGTTGCGGAGCACCGCCGTTGACATTGACTTTATACACCTGCGGACGACCGGCCTGGTCAGAGGTAAATGCCAGATTCTGGCTGTCCGGGAACCAGGTTGGTTCAGTGTTGTTGCTGCGACCGTCCGTCACCTGGCGGATCTGGCCAGAGCCAATGTCCATTACATACAGGTTCAGACTACCGGTTTTAGACAAAGCAAACGCCAGTTTGCTGCCGTCCGGAGAGAATGCCGGCGCACCGTTGTGACGCGGGAAAGAGGCAACCTGGCGAACCGCACCGTTAGACAGCGTCTGGATGACCAGCGCAGAACGGCCGCTTTCAAAGGTAACGTATGCCAGTTTGGAACCGTCCGGAGACCATGCCGGAGACATCAACGGTTGCGGAGAACGGTGAACCACGAACTGGTTGTAGCCATCGTAGTCCGATACGCGCAGTTCATACGGGAACTGACCGCCATTGGTCTGAACCACATAAGCGATACGGGTACGGAACGCGCCCTTAATACCGGTCAGTTTTTCGAACACTTCGTCACTTGCAGTATGACCAGCATAACGCAGCCACTGCTTGTTCACTTTGTAAGAGTTCTGAGCCAGAACGGTACCCGGTGCACCGCCGGTATCAACCAGTTGATACGCAACGTTGTAAGAACCGTCCGGATTCGGCGTTACCTGGCCGACCACGACAGCGTCAATACCCAGAGCAGACCATGCCGCAGGCTGAACTTCCTGAGCGGTACCCGGCTGCTGAGGCAGACGAGAACGGTCTAGCGGATTAAATTTACCGCTGTTGCGCAGGTCAGCGCCCACGATACCACCGATATCTTCAGGAGCCGCGCCCGGCCCCGCCCACTGGAACGGAACAACGCCAATAGGACGACCGGAATCTACACCACTGTCGATCACAATGCGGACTTCAGCGTGCAGAACCGACGCCCACAGTATGAGAAAACCAAATGCTACTCGTAATGCCTGCTTCATCATATCTCCCTTATCTGGACAGATAGCCCACGATAATTTAGCAGAATGTTAACAAACTCAAATACACAAAACTACCAGAACCCAGCGACAACCGGTGTCTGATGTTGACCGATGTGACGGCCAACATCGCGATTACGGTTTGAAGTCCAATGGTGCGTTTTTGAACACTTCATATACTGCCTGGCTTGGCGGTTTCGGGATCTTCGCAAGTTTAGCTGCTGCAAGCGCAGCCTGACAAAGCGCGGGATCGCCACCTTCAGACTGAATATCCAGTAACATGCCGTCGGAAGCCAGTTTTATGCGCAGCGTACAGGTTTTCCCTGCATAGGACGAAGCGTCATAAAACTTACTTTCAATGGCAGTTTTAATCTGCCCGGCATAGTTGCTGATATCCGCACCTGATGCGCCATTATTTTTAGTATTACCACTTCCGGCAGGGGAAGCATTGCTGCCTTTCGCCCCGCCGCCGGATTTCGGCGCATTCTTACCAGAGCTTAAATCGCCCAGCAGATCGTCGACACCGGAAGCTGCTGCAGCTTTTTCAGCCGCCGCTTTTTTAGCGGCAGCGGCTTTATCTGCTGCTGCTTTCTTATCGGCTGCAGCTTTTTTATCTGCGGCAGCCTTCTCAGCCGCGGCTTTTTTGTCCGCTGCGGCTTTTTCTGCAGCCGCTTTCTTATCGGCTGCGGCTTTTTCAGCCGCGGCAGCTTTCGCAGCAGCTGCTTTTTCAGCTTTCTCAGCGGCAGCCTTCTCTGCCTGTGCTTGCTTAGCAGCTTCTGCCTGTGCTTTTTTCGCAGCATCAGCGGCAGCTTTAGCCGCCATCACCTCGGCGACTTTCTTCGCATCAGCAGCGGCTTTTGCGGCGGCTTCAGCCTCCGCTTTTTTCTGTGCGTCAGCGGCCGCTTTCTTCGCTGCTTCTGCGGCTTGTTTCGCCTGAGCATCCGCCTTGGCCTTCGCGTCGGCAGCTGCTTTCGCCGCCGCTTCCTCAGCCTGCTTCTGTTGCTCCTGCGCTTTCGCCGCTGCGGCTTCAGCCTGTTTTTGCTGCTCCGTCTGCTCACGCACTTTTTCCTGCGCAGCTAAACGTTCTTTCTCAAGTTGCTTCAAACGCTCTTGTTCAGCAGCCTGTTTCTCACGAAGCTCCTCGGCTTGCTGCTGCGCTTGTTTTTCACGCTGTTGCTCAGCACGTTTCGCACTCGCCTGTTGCTGCTGCTGACGATCGTACTGTTGAACAATAGCGCCAGGATCTACCATGACGGCGTCAATGGAAGATCCACCGCCGCCCCCTGCTGATGCCTCAATGTGCTCATCGAACGAACTCCAGATCAGTACCGCAAATAAAATGACATGCAGCACCGCTGAAATAATTATCGCCCGTTTGAGCTTGTCGTTTTGTTCGGTTGCCTTTGACACTCTCGGTTCCCAAAAAACTGTTCGCCTGTTACTCGCTATATTGCAAGCCAGAGGGGCGCAGACTTCAGATTGGCTGCGTCATTAAGCCAACCGATTTCACGCCCGCACTGTGTAACAAGTTCAGCGCTTTAATTATTTCATCGTAAGGCACATCTTTCGCGCCACCGATTAAGAAGACCGTTTTCGGATTGGACTCCAGGCGACTCTTCGCCTCGGCAATAACCTGTTCTGGCGGTAACTGATCCATACGATCTTTTTCAACCACCACGCTGTATTGCCCAATACCGGAAACTTCAATAATGACCGGAGGTTCGTCATTGCTGCTAACGGCCTGCGACTCGGTCGCATCCGGCAGATCGACTTCCACACTCTGGGTAATGATGGGCGCTGTCGCCATAAAGATCAGCAACAGCACCAGCAGAACGTCGAGCAACGGTACAATATTGATTTCGGACTTAAGTTCGCGACGACCTCGTCCACGCGTTCTGGCCATGGCTTACCCCTTGTTGCTTTCGCTACTGGTAAATGCCTGGCGGTGCAGGATCGCGGTGAACTCTTCCATAAAGTTGTCGTAATTCAGTTCCAGTTTGTTCACGCGCTGATTCAGGCGGTTGTAGGCCATAACGGCTGGAATAGCAGCAAACAGACCGATGGCCGTTGCAATCAATGCTTCCGCGATACCTGGTGCAACCATCTGCAGGGTAGCCTGTTTTACCGCGCCCAGCGCGATAAAGGCGTGCATAATCCCCCAGACCGTACCAAACAGACCGATATACGGACTGATGGACCCTACCGTACCGAGGAAGGGAATATGCGTCTCTAATGTTTCCAGTTCACGGTTCATCGAGATACGCATCGCACGTGATGCCCCTTCAACCACCGCTTCTGGCGCATGATTGTTCGCACGATGCAGTCGCACAAACTCTTTGAACCCGCTGTAAAAGATTTGCTCCGAACCGGCCAGGCTATCACGGCGCCCCTGACTTTCCTGGTACAGGCGAGACAGTTCGATTCCGGACCAGAATTTATCTTCGAACGCTTCAGCTTCACGCCCAGCCGCGTTAAGAATACGAGTTCGCTGGATAATGATAGCCCAGGATGCGATCGAAAAACCAATCAAAATCAACATGATAAGTTTAACCAGAAGGCTTGCCTTCAGGAACAAATCAAGGATATTCATGTCAGTCACTGCTTAAACTCCGCGACAATAGACTTGGGAAGCGCACGAGGCTTCATTTTGAGTGGATCAACGCAAACAATCAGAACTTCTGCTTCATTCAGCACAGTGTTCTCTGCGTTGACAATGCGTTGCGTGAATACCAAAGAGGTGCCACGCATTGACGTAATTTCTGTTTGGATTTCGAGCATATCGTCAAGTCGCGCTGGCGCAAAATATTCCAGGGTCATTTTGCGAACCACAAAGGCGACTCGTTCAGCCAGCAACACCTGTTGGCTGAAGTGATGATGGCGCAGCATCTCTGTGCGTGCTCTTTCATAAAAAGCGACGTAACTGGCGTGGTAAACCACACCACCGGCATCGGTGTCTTCATAGTAGACACGAACCGGCCATCGAAATATATACTTATTCATTCCTGCTGCCTCTTTGTTGGCTCTGTCCACTCACTCCAGCCACTGACTCCAGTCAGCGCCTGGTGATTCGCGCACTTGCCGCCACGATGCATCGAGAATGCTGTTGTATATAGCGTTGTATTCACTTTACATCCCGGTAATGCAACAAAAGTTAGAGATTTTAAACGTTGCTACTATACGCGCGCTATTGAGGCTTGGGAATGGGGGGAAGTTAAGGGAGAGTAAAAAATTATGGGCTTATGCAAGCCCATAAATATTTAAGGATGTTTCTTATTCAAATGAAGAAGAAAAACAGACCGGTGATAAGCACAATATCGGCAATCAATGGCGAGAAAAGCCCCTGCCAGTGAACCGCGCGGGGACGGAATCCCACACCGTGAATCACGCCTGCACAGACCGCCCACATCAACAGAAAACCATGCCAGATTTCCAGCTCACTGGTTTTTGCTGCGAAGCGTGATGGGTCCCAGAATATGCAGCCAGCCAACACGATTGCCAGCACAAAGGAAAGCGCCCGCAAGGGGCGCTTATCCATTACCGCATATAACATCGCGATAATGTTGGTCATCAGCTTTCTTCTTGTCCGGCTTTGCCTGCTTCAACGTGCTCAAGCGCCAGCGCTGTGATTATCCCAAATGCACAGGCAAGAAGCGTTCCCAAAATCCATGCGAAATACCACATTTTAAGCTCCTTACTTAGTACAGAGAGTGGCTGTTGCGTTCAATATCTTCTTTGGTGATGCGACCGAACATCTTCCAGTAACACCAGCCGGTGTAGAGCAGGATGATCGGTACAAACACCGCCGCAACCCAGGTCATCAGATTCAATGTTCTCTGGCTGGAGGTGGCATCCCACATCGTCAGACTTGCGTTCATCATCGTGCTGGACGGCATCACAAACGGGAACATTGCAATACCGGCGGTCAGGATGATGCAGGCCAACGTCAGTGAGGAGAAGACGAACGCCCAGGCCCCTTTCTCCATACGAGACGTCAGGATGGTCAACAGTGGCAGAACCACGCCGAGCGCCGGAACCAACCACAGGATAGGTGCATTGTTAAAGTTCACCATCCATGCGCCAGCTTCTCGAGCCACTTCTTTGATCATCGGGTTAGAGGCGGCATGGTGATCCAGTGCGGAAGTCACAACATAACCGTCAATACCGTATATCACCCAGACACCCGCCAGAGCGAAGCAGACCAGAGTCACCAGAGCCGCAACCTGCGATGTTGCACGTGCACGCAGATGGAGTTCACCCACGGTACGCATCTGCAGATAGGTCGCGCCCTGAGTAATGATCATCCCCACGCTCACGATACCTGCCAGCAGACCAAACGGATTCAGCAACTGGAAGAAGTTACCGGTGTAGTACAAACGCATGTACTCATCCATGTGGAACGGAACCCCTTGCAGCAGGTTGCCGAACGCCACGCCAATTACCAGCGGCGGAACGAAGCTACCGATGAAGATGCCCCAGTCCCACATGTTGCGCCAGCGCATGTCTTCGATCTTCGAGCGGTAATCAAAACCGACCGGACGGAAGAACAATGACGCCAGTACAAGGATCATCGCCACATAGAAACCGGAGAACGCAGCGGCATACACCATCGGCCATGCAGCGAATAATGCGCCACCCGCGGTGATCAGCCAAACCTGGTTACCGTCCCAGTGTGGGGCGATGGAGTTAATCATAATTCGACGCTCGGTATCATTACGACCGAGGAAACGGGTGAGCATGCCCACCCCCATGTCGAAGCCATCAGTGACCGCAAAACCAATCAGCAGAATGCCAACCAGCAGCCACCAGATAAAACGCAATACTTCATAATCGATCATTTGACGACTCCTGTCTTAGCGTGCCGGCTGAGAAGTCACAGTGGACTGCTCGTAGTGATAACGACCGGTTTTCAGGCTGCTCGGGCCACGGCGTGCGAACTTGAACATCAGGTACAGTTCAGCCACCAGGAACAGGGTGTACAGGCCGCAAATCAACAGCATCGAGAAGATGAGATCGCCGGCAGTCAGCGAAGAGTTCGCCACGGCTGTCGGTAACACTTCACCAATTGCCCACGGTTGACGACCGTACTCAGCGACGAACCAACCGGACTCAATGGCAATCCACGGCAGCGGAATTGCATACAGCGCCGTGCGCAGCAGCCATTTTTTCTCGCCGATACGGTTGCGAATAACAGTCCAGAAGGAGACCGCGATAATCGCCAGCATCAGAATGCCGCACGCCACCATGATACGGAACGCAAAGTACAGTGGAGCAACGCGAGGTATAGAATCTTTCGTTGCCTGCTGAATTTGCGATTCGGTCGCATCGGTGACCTTATCGGTATAGCGTTTCAGCAACAGACCATATCCCAGGTCTTTCTTCATGCTGTTGAACTGGTCACGAACGGCCTGATCGGTTGAGCCAGCACGCAGTTCTTCCAGCAACTGATACGCTTTCATCCCGTTACGGATACGTTCTTCGTGCTGCACCATCAGGTCTTTCAGACCAATGACCTGCGTATCAACAGAACGGGTGGCAATGATGCCCAGCGCGTAAGGAATTTGAATCGCAAAATGGTTTTCCTGCGCATCCTGGTCCGGAATACCGAACAGCGTAAAGGATGCCGGTGCAGGCTGGGTTTCCCACTCTGCTTCAATAGCGGCGAGTTTGGTTTTCTGCACATCACCCATTTCGTAACCGGATTCATCACCCAGAACGATAACAGAGAGAATGGCAGCCATACCGAAGCTGGCAGCAATGGCAAAAGAGCGTTTAGCGAACGCGAAATCACGGCCGCGCAGCATGTAGTAGGAGCTGATACCCAGAACGAACATCGCGCCACAAACATAACCAGAGGCGACAGTGTGAACAAATTTCACCTGTGCAACCGGGTTAAGCACCAGCTCAGAGAAGCTCAGCATCTCCATGCGCATGGTTTCAAAGTTGAAATCCGCTGCAATTGGGTTCTGCATCCAGCCGTTCGCAACCAGAATCCACAACGCGGAAAGGTTTGAACCCAACGCCACCAACCAGGTGACGCACATATGCTGGACTTTACCCAGGCGGTCCCAACCAAAGAAGAACAGACCTACAAAGGTAGATTCGAGGAAGAAGGCCATCAGACCTTCGATCGCCAGCGGCGCACCGAAGATATCCCCTACATAGTGAGAATAGTAAGACCAGTTAGTCCCGAACTGGAACTCCATGGTCAGACCGGTTGCCACACCCAGAGCGAAGTTGATCCCAAACAACTTGCCCCAGAACTTGGTCATATCTTTATAAATCTGTTTGCCGGAAAGGACGTAGACCGTTTCCATAATGGCCAGCAAAAACGCCATACCGAGCGTCAGTGGCACAAACAGGAAGTGGTACATCGCGGTCAAGGCAAACTGTAAGCGCGACAGTTCGACTATATCTAACATCATGACTCCTTGCTCATCGCATGAAGACTCCGAGAGTGAACCCCGTTAGAAAGGGTCACACGCATGCCCCAATACAAATTTATTTGCGCGCTTTCTTCGTTACTGTTTTGTCGTGAGAGGAAACAGCAACGATGAAAGGTTACAAACATGTTAATAAAAAATTCAAATTGATCCCGCAATTATATTACGCCGCAAAATCCTTACAATAAACAGGTTTTTATTGAGTTAGATTTACGTTTTTCGACAGTGATCAATTTATAGCGAACTTATCACTTTTTCACCAATTTGATCATGGACAATTTATCGCGTTTTAGTGTGCTTTTCCAAGTATTAAACTTTGATTTATATCAAAATCCATAAAATCTGTTAACAATGTGTATTGCTGGTAACTTCAGTAAATTCAATGTTACGCGCATGTATCAAAATTGAAACGCGCGATTACCTAATAGGCGCGCACGCATAAAAAAACCGTAATTTAATTAACGTATCCGTGGGATTAACCCGTTCCCGGACTTAACTTTTTAGCGTAGTCAATTGACGGTTATTTTCCATAACGGAAATTCATTACAAAAAACAATCACAATAATTTTACTTTTGCGCTCATTTTAATTAACACTGAGCCGTTATTATTCTGTTAACAACAAATCTGCACCCGGTATCGCTTTTGTCTGATTGCTTGCTATTCATGCAAGTTATTGGTTGAACACTCATGACTGAGCAGGCAGAAACGCCTCTGCTTCACTTCCCCTCCTCCACTGACGGAACAAATCTGTCCATCCATACGTGTTTCCACACGGCCGATTATCGCTCTGGCAAAAGGAGCCATAGCGTCACAGACCGATTTCAGAAGGACGATACAGACGCAGGAGACGTTCTTCCCTACCCTCCGCCATTTTTAATGCACAGCGCAGGTCACCCTCAGGCGGCGAAGGCAGACGCTTTCCAGGGGCAATCTGCCCGACGACGTCGATGCCGAAGAACGTCTCCCGTGGATTAAAAAAAATGGCAGGGCAATTAGCGATTGCCGTAACGCGTTTAAAACGGACGACGATAAATTTGCTTTGATCACACGCAGAAAACAGCATTAAGTTGTCTCTCACGTGATTATTATCATTGGAGAATGATACATAGCTCGCAAATATAAAATGACAGTGACCACAAACAGTATAATCGATCACAAATCAGATAAAACAAATTATTATCATTTTTATCTTTTTATTAACAATAATCAAAACGCTTAACGCCTCATTGTATTATATTCCGTTATGCACCTCACAATTTCATCTTCACTCATATTTAAGCAACGAAATAATCTCATACACCTCAAATAAGATTTTGATCACAAAGATGACATCCGAGTTAATTAATGGTTTTTGTAATTAAATAAAAACCACATTGAAAAAACAACCATAACACACTGATATTAAACGCTTTATTTAATAACGAAATTCTAAACAATCGTTTTCAGAAGGATATTTTGAAAATAGATCAATTGCTTCATTTTTAGCTTAAACAGACACTCCTGGGCTATTAACAGGTTACGACAACCTGCGTTCTAAATATTAAAAACGAATCTTACTTTTTTACCAACAGCCCTACAGAGGATTACTCATGAAAAAATCTACACTTGTTATTGGCGTCATTGGTGCTGACTGCCATGCGGTAGGCAATAAAGTTTTGGATCGCGTTTTTACTAACCATGATTTTCGCGTAATCAATCTGGGGGTGATGGTAAGCCAGGATGAATATATCGACGCCGCGATCGAAACCGGTGCCGATGCAATTGTGGTGTCATCTATTTACGGTCACGGCGATATCGACTGCCTCGGTTTACGTGAGCGCTGCATCGAACGTGGCATCGGCGAAATTCTGCTCTATGTCGGCGGTAACCTGGTCGTCGGTAAGCACGATTTCTCCGAGGTAGAAGCGAAGTTTAAAGATATGGGCTTTAACCGTGTCTTCGCACCAAGCCACGATCTGGAAGATGTCTGCCAACTGATCACCAATGATATTCAACAGCGCAATGGTGTTGAACAACGTTGTCTCGAAGAGGCTATCTGATGCAAACAGTCTCTGTCGATATCGGATCGACGTGGACCAAGGCCGCCCTCTTCGATTACGAAGGGGACGCGTTAACCCTGGTAAATCACGTCCTGACGCCAACCACCACGCATCATCTGGCAGAAGGTTTTTTTGCCAGCCTGAATCAGGTGCTAAATGTTACCGATGCTCGCCCGTTACTGAAAAGTGGTGAAGTGCAGTTGAAGTATTCCTCATCGGCCAAAGGTGGACTCGCCGTTGCCGCAATGGGGCTTGTACCGTCTATTACGCTGGAATCTGCGAAAGTCACCGCTCACTCTGCGGGGGCAAAAATCGCGCAGTATTACTCGTACAAACTCAACCGGCATGACATCCAGGCACTGGAATCGTCGCCGCCGGACATCCTGCTGTTTTCTGGCGGCACGGATGGTGGCGAAGAAAGCTACGGCCTGGCGAATGCGCGTGCGCTGGCTGAGTCGAATGTCAACTGCGCCATTATTTACGCCGGAAACCGGGATATTCAGGACGAAGTACAGTCTATTTTGGCGCAGAAGGATCTGACCATCGTAGACAACATTCTGCCAGATCTCGATCACCCAAATCCGTATGCCGCCCGTCAGGCCATTTGCGATCTGTTTCTATCACGCATCGTGAAAGGCAAAGGACTGGACGTCATTGTGGACGCGACCGGTGAAGAGCCGATGCCCACGCCCTGGACTGTCTTTGAGTTGGTGAAAGCGATAAGCGATTACGACAGCGCGTGGAAAGAGTTCATGTTGATCGACATGGGCGGCGCCACGACGGATGTCTACTCAGCCAGCGCCAACACGCTCTCCCCTGACACCGTACTGCATGGCGTACCGGAACCTTTCGTCAAGCGTACCGTTGAAGGCGATCTGGGTATGCGCGTCTCTGCCGTCGTGGTGGGTGAAAGTACCCAGGAAATGGTGAATGTCGTATTTGCGCAACAACCGGCACGTCAGGAAGCCTTTTATGGCTATCTGCGTCACCTGGTGGCACACCCGGATTACCTGCCGCACAACGAAGAAGAAAAATACTTCGACACCCTGCTGGCGGGACTCTGTGTAGGTTACGCCGCCGAGCGACACGCCGGAACCAAAAAACAGGTCTGTACCTGCGTGGGAAACGTCGACTTACAGATGGGTCGCGATCTCACCACCGTACGCAAAATCGTCGGTTCTGGCGGATGGCTCTCACGCGCCAGCCAGTTCGATATTCACAACTGGCTTAAATACCGGGAACTGGATGACGACGGCAGAAGGATCCTGTTGCCGAACCAGTTCGAATATTACCGCGATTCCTATGGCCTGCTTCCACTACTGGCTAACGTTGCCAGGTTGTACCCGCAAGCCGCTGCTCGCACCAGCATTCAATGTTTAACCCTATAAAACATAAGGCTACAAAGAATGGAACTCCGAAATAAAAAGTTAACCCATGATGAATTCATGACCGAGCGCGCCGAGGTTATCAAGACCTGGCATACCGGCAAGGACGTCGAAAATTTTGAAGATGGCGTTAAATACCAACAGACTATTCCAGAGAGTAAACGCTTTTCTCACGCACTGCTGAAAGCCGATCAGGAAGGTAAAACCCTGAGTCAGCCGCGCGCGGGCGTTGCGTTAATGGATGAGCACATTGAACTGCTCAAAACATTGCAGCAAGAGTGCGACCTTCTGCCGACCACTATCGATGCGTATACCCGTTTGAATCGCTATGAAGAAGCGGCGATCGGGATTCAAAAATCCATTGAAGCGGGTACGTCAAAACTGAACGGATTACCGGTTGTTAACCACGGGGTTGCAGCCTGCCGTCGTCTGACCGAAACGCTGGAAAAACCACTGCAGATTCGTCACGGTACGCCGGATGCGCGTCTGCTGGGTGAAATCTCCATGGCCAGTGGATTCACCAGCTATGAAGGCGGCGGTATTTCCTACAACATCCCTTACGCCAAGCGCGTCACGCTGGAAAAATCCATCCGCGACTGGCAGTACTGCGACCGCATGATGGGGATGTATGAAGAACACGGTATTCGTATCAACCGTGAACCGTTCGGCCCGCTGACCGGCACCCTGATCCCGCCGTTTATGTCCCACTCAGTGGCGATTATCGAAGGCCTGCTGGCGCTGGAACAGGGCGTTAAATCGATTACCGTCGGTTACGGCCAGGTGGGTAGCCTGACGCAGGATATCGCAGCGATTCAGGCCCTGCGCGAACTGTCCCACGAATACTTCCAGAATTATGGTTTCGACGATTACGAACTGAGTACGGTATTCCACCAGTGGATGGGCGGCTTCCCGGAAGATGAATCCAAAGCGTTCGCCATCATCTCCTGGGGTGCAGCGGTCGCAGGTATGTCCGGTGCCACTAAAGTGATCACCAAGAGCCCGCACGAAGCATGGGGTATCCCGACAGCTGCGGCAAACGCGCAAGGGCTTAAAGCCTCTCGCCAGATGCTCAACATGGTCTACGACCAGAAATTCCCGCAGTGCGCTGCCGTGGAACAGGAAGTGGATCTGATCAAGAGCGAAGTCCGCGCTGTGCTGAAAAAAGTCTTCGAACTGGGCAACGGCGACATAGCGCGCGGCACAGTGCTGGCCTTTGAAGCAGGTGTTCTGGACGTGCCTTTCGCGCCGGCCTCCTGTAACGCAGGCAAAATCCTGCCGGTACGCGATAACTCAGGCGCTATTCGTATCCTCGAAGCCGGTGCGGTTCCGCTGCCGAAAGACATTCTCGCCCTGCACCACGACTACGTCGCAGAGCGTGCGAATTTCGAAGGACGTAAACCTTCCTTCCAGATGGTTATCGATGACATTAACGCCGTATCCCACAGCAAATTAATAGGAAGACCATAATGAAAATTAAACAGGCCCTTTTCACCGCTGGCTACTCCTCATTTTATTTTGACGATCAGCAGGCGATCAAAGATGGTGCAGGTCATGATGGGTTCATTTACACCGGCGATCCGGTAACGCCTGGCTTTACTTCCGTCCGTCAGGCCGGTGAGTGTGTCTCCGTACAGCTGATTCTGGAAAACGGTACAGTCGCCGTCGGTGACTGCGCTGCGGTGCAGTACTCTGGTGCGGGCGGTCGTGACCCTCTGTTCCTGGCGGAAAATTTCATTCCATTCCTGAATGACCACATTAAACCGCTGCTGGAAGGCCGCGATGTGGATGCGTTCCTGCCGAACGCCCGCTTCTTCGACCAGTTACGCATTGACGGCCAACTGCTGCATACCGCAGTACGTTACGGTCTGTCTCAGGCACTGCTGGACGCCACCGCGCTGGCATCCGGTCGCCTGAAAACAGAAGTCGTTTGCGACGAATGGCAGCTGCCATGTGTTCCGGAAGCGATTCCTTTATTTGGTCAGAGCGGCGACGACCGTTATATCGCCGTCGACAAAATGATCCTCAAAGGTGTTGATGTTCTGCCTCATGCGCTGATCAACAACGTCGAAGAGAAACTGGGTCTTGAAGGCGAAAAACTGCGTGAGTACGTGCGCTGGTTGTCTGACCGCATCCTGAGCCTGCGTACCAGCCCGAACTACCACCCGACGCTGCATATCGATGTGTACGGCACGATTGGCCTGATTTTCGATATGGACCCGGTACGCTGCGCTGCGTATATCGCTAGCCTGGAGCAAGAAGCACAGGGCCTGCCGCTGTACATTGAAGGTCCGGTCGATGCGGGTAACAAACCGGATCAGATCCGTCTGTTGACCGAAATCACCAAAGAGCTGACCCGTCTGGGTTCCGGCGTGAAAATTGTGGCCGACGAATGGTGTAACACCTACCAGGATATCGTGGACTTCACCGATGCAGGCAGCTGCCACATGGTGCAGATTAAAACCCCGGATCTGGGCGGTATTCACAACATCGTTGATGCAGTGCTGTACTGCAACAAGCACGGAATGGAAGCCTATCAGGGCGGTACCTGCAACGAAACCGAGATCAGCGCCCGCACCTGTGTGCATGTCGCACTGGCCGCACGCCCAATGCGTATGCTGATCAAACCGGGTATGGGCTTCGATGAAGGTCTCAATATCGTGTTCAACGAAATGAACCGTACCATCGCGTTGTTGCAGACAAAGGATTAAGAAATGGCTCGCACATTTAAGATCTTATCGCCGACGGCTATTCTGGGTTATGGCTTCCCGGAAGAGAGTTTTCGCAAAGCCATGGAAGAGTCACCGGATCTTATTGCTGTTGACGCGGGATCCTCCGATCCAGGCCCTCACTACCTGGGCGCCGGTAAACCGTTTACCGATCGGGCAGGCGTTAAACGCGATCTGCGGTATATGATCACCGCTGGCGTGAAAAACAATATTCCTGTGGTGATTGGTACTGCCGGTGGATCCGGCGCGGCACCGCATCTGGAATGGTGTCGCCAGATAATCCTGGAGATTGCGCAGGAAGAGAAGCTGTCCTTCTCGATGGCGTTAATCCCATCGGATGTTGAAAAAGACGTCGTTCATCAGGCGTTGGATAACGGGAAAATTACCGCCCTCGACTTCGTGCCGGAACTCACTCACGAAGCCATTGACGCGAGCACCTACATCGTCGCGCAAATGGGTGTCGAACCTTTCCAGCGTGCGCTGGAAGCCGGTGCGCAGGTTGTTCTTGGTGGACGGGCATATGACCCGGTCTGCTTCGCCGCCCTGCCCATCATGCAAGGTTTCGATGAAGGGTTGGCTCTGCACTGCGGGAAGATCCTTGAATGTGCTGCCATTGCTGCAACGCCTGGCTCCGGCTCAGACTGTGCGATGGGAATTATCGATGACAACGGTTTCACGCTGAAGACATTTAATCCGAAGCGTAAATTTACCGAAACCTCGGCCGCTGCCCATACCCTGTATGAGAAGTCAGATCCCTACTTCCTGCCAGGTCCCGGCGGCGTGCTGAACCTGAAAGGCTGTAGCTTTAAGGCTGTGAACGAGGGCGAAGTCTACGTCAGCGGCTCACGCCATGAAGAGACACCTTACGCACTGAAACTGGAAGGCGCGCGTCAGGTCGGATTCCGTTGCATGACCATCGCCGGAACACGCGATCCGATCATGATCGCGGGCATTGACACCATTCTTGAAGAAGTGAAAGCCAGCGTGGCGAGCAACCTCTCTCTGAATGATGACAGCATCCGCATCACGTTCCATCTGTACGGTAAAAACGGTGTCATGGGTCTCCATGAACCCATGCAGTCAGCCGGACACGAACTGGGGATCTTGTTGGATGTGGTTGCGCCGACGCAGGACATTGCCAACAGCGTTTGCTCGCTGGTGCGCTCTACCCTGCTGCATTACGGTTATGAAAACCGCATTGCAACGGCGGGCAACCTCGCCTTCCCGTTCTCACCGTCGGATATTCCAAGTGGGCCGGTGTATGAGTTCTCAATTTACCATCTGATTGAGGCAAGCGACGCACTGCGTTTTGATTTCCACATCGAACAGGTGACGCCAGAAGGAATCCAGGCATGAAACAGTCAATTTGTTCACTGGCGCAGGTAATCCGTTCCAAAAACGCCGGACCGTACGAACTGGTTTTAGATATTTTATTTAAAACTCGTGAAGATTATCAGCGTGTAAAAGAATCGGGGCAATTAACACCACAGCTTATCGCTGAGTTATATCACGTTGAGCCTGACTTTATTCATCGCATTGTCTGGTTTGATCCAGCTAACGCGGTAAAAATCGTCATGCCGCGCGATATTATCTCCGGAAATGTGGGGGACAATGATGTTTATGGTGCTCAGCAACATGCGCCATTACTCAGTATCCATTTTGATTTTTAATAAATAACACAACAACAACCATTGAAGTGCTGGATTCTGCTGTATCGCGGCACTTCGCATAATTCATGCGGTTGGTCATAACAGGCGAGCACCTGAGCGTTTTTATGCACTCGGGTGTTTGCTAACCCTACACATTAATTACCAGCCATTTTCCGATGGAGTAAACATGAAGAAAATTAGTTTAACAAAGATGATCATATTAGGCCTGATACTCGGGATGATTACCGGGGTGGCTATAAATAATATGGCATCTGTTGACACAGCAAAGTCGTATTCACAACACATTTCCATTTTCACCACCATATTTTTACGTATGGTGAAAATGATTATCGCTCCTCTGGTTATTTCTACCCTCGTGGTAGGTATTGCCAAAATGGGCGATGCGAAAACACTGGGACGTATATTCTCAAAAACGTTTTTCCTCTTCATTCTCGCGTCCCTGATCTCTATTGCCCTGGGTCTGGTCATTGTTAACATCTTCCAACCCGGTGTCGGCATTAACTTTGTGCCTCATGACGTTGGTGCTGTGGCCGCCGTTAAGTCTGAGCCGTTCACGCTGAAAGTCTTCATCTCACACGCAGTACCTACCAGTATTGTGGATGCGATGGCGCGTAACGAAATCCTGCAGATTGTCGTGTTCTCCATCTTCCTCGGTTGCAGCCTGGCAGCGATCGGAGAAAAAGGTGAGCCGATCGTCAAAGTGCTCGATTCTCTGGTACACGTAATGCTGAAACTGACCGGTTATGTGATGCTGTTTGCGCCACTGACCGTGTTTGCCGCCATCTCCGGACTGATCGCTGAACGCGGTCTGGGCGTGATGGTCAGCGCCGGTATCTTTATGGGTGAGTTCTACCTGACGTTGAGTATGCTGTGGGCGATTCTGATTGGTATGTCGACGATGATTGTTGGTCCGTGCATCGGCCGTCTGACCAAATCTATCCTCGAACCTGCCCTGCTGGCCTTCACCACTTCCAGCTCTGAAGCGGCCTTCCCTGGCACGCTGGATAAACTGGAAAAATTCGGCGTCTCTTCCAAGATTGCCAGTTTCGTTCTGCCTATCGGTTACTCCTTTAACCTGGTCGGCTCCATGGCCTACTGCTCGTTTGCAACCGTATTCATCGCGCAGGCCTGTAACATCGAGCTGAGCATAGGTGAGCAGATCACCATGCTGTTAATCCTGATGCTGACGTCAAAAGGCATGGCTGGCGTACCGCGTGCGTCAATGGTGGTTATTGCCGCAACCCTCAACCAGTTCAACATTCCTGAAGCAGGTTTGATCTTGCTGATGGGTGTCGATCCGTTCCTCGACATGGGCCGTTCCGCGACCAACGTCATGAGTAACGCCATGGGTTCTGCAATCATCAGCCGCTGGGAAGGTGAACACTTCGGTGAAGGTTGCCGTGGTAAAGCCCCAGAACAACGTCCGGTTACTGAACCTGCTCTTTCCTAATTTTTTATAACCAGATGCACTGGGCCGACTCCGGTCGGCCTTTTTTCCAACAACAACACCAACACTAACTTCACCAGGATCCTTTATGAATCTAAAACTTCTTAGCGTCAGTGTGTTTTCGGCAAGCTTACTCTGCAGTGCTGCCGTTTGGGCTCAACCCGCTCCGGATTACGCCCAAATCATAGAGCAAGCGCATCAAAAATATAAAAACAATAACGACGGAAAAGTCGCTGACTACATCCCGGCACTGGCAACCTACAGCCCGAAATTTTACGGTATCGCGATCGCGACCGTAGATGGAAAAATCTACAAAGTCGGTGATTCCAGCAAAGCGTTTCCAATGGAGTCGCTGAGCAAGGTCTTCACAATGGCGTTGGCGATGGAGCAGCATGGAACGCAGGTTGTACTGGATAAACTCGGCGCCAATGCCACCGGTTTACCGTTCAACTCCGGTCTGGCAGTTGAGCTGACGCAGGGCGCACCGGAAAACCCGCTGGTGAACGCGGGCGCCATGAGTACCGTTAGTCTGATTGAAGCAAAAGACAAAACGGAACGCTGGAACAAAATTCTCAATTACATGAATGACTGGGCAGATGCGAAGCTGGTCGTCAACCAACCGGTATTCAAATCGGAAATGGACACCAACCAGCATAACCAGGCGCTGGCGAAATTGATGGAGTCGTACAACAGCTTCTACGGTAACACCGATGAAGCTGTCGAGATTTATACCCGTCAGTGTTCAGTCGATCTCAACGTCGAGCAGCTCGCCAAAATGGGTGCCGTACTTGCTAACAACGGTAAATCACCTTTCAACGGCAAACAGTTGCTGAACGAGAAGTATGTTCCGCAGGTGCTGGCAGAAATGGCCATTGCCGGTCTCTATGATGGCAGCGGCAAGTGGCTGTACACCGTAGGTATTCCGGCGAAAAGCGGTGTCGGCGGCGGTATGGTCGCCGTTGTCCCTGGTGAGTACGCGATTGCCGTTTACTCTCCGCCGCTGGATCAAGCCGGTAACAGCGTTCGCGCACAGAAAACGATCGAAGATGTCGCTCACGCGACGCAGGCCAACGTCTTTTTAGGCCAGTAAGAAAATGCCGGATGGCGACGCTTCGGCGTCTTATCCGGCCTACAACGGATAGCGAACACGTAGGCCGGATAAGGTGCATGCACCGCCATCCGGCAAAATAACCACAAGGTGAGAAGTTAACATGTCTAAACCATTTGTCTGGCAAGAACCGTTTCTTCAACAAAAAGATAATACAGAATACGAATTGCTGAGTAATCAATACATTTCAGTAACGGAGTTAGACGGTGAAGAGGTCATCAAAGTCGCACCAGAGGCGCTAACATTGCTGGCTCAGCAGGCGTTTTATGAAGCCTCTTTTTTCCTGCGCGCCGGACATCTGAAACAAATCGCCAGTATTCTGCATGACCCACAGGCCAGCAGTAATGATAAATACGTTGCTCTGCAGCTGTTACGTAATGCTGAGGTTTCCGCCAAAGGCGTACTGCCTAACTGCCAGGATACTGGCACGGCAACCGTGGTGGCGAGCAAAGGACAAAATGTCTGGACGGGCTGCAATGACGCCGAAGCGTTAAGCAAAGGGGTCTATACCACTTTCACAGAGAATAATTTGCGCTACTCGCAAAATGCCCCGCTGGACATGTACACCGAGGTGAATACCCAGACCAACCTGCCAGCACAAATCGATATTAGCGCGACGCCGGGCAGCGAATACCGTTTCCTTTTCGTCAACAAAGGCGGTGGTTCAGCCAACAAAGCGGCGCTGTACCAAGAAACCAAATCTATTCTGCAACCCGAAAAACTGAAGAACTTCCTGATCGAAAAAATGAAGTCGCTGGGAACGGCTGCTTGCCCGCCGTACCACATCGCGTTTGTGGTGGGTGGATTATCTGCCGACCAGGCGCTGAAGGTCGCGAAACTGGCCTCGACAAAATACTACGATAACCTGCCCACCAGCGGAAACGAGCTGGGTCAGGCATTCCGCGACACCGCGCTGGAAACCACACTGCTCAACGCCAGCCGCGAGTTTGGCATCGGCGCACAGTTTGGCGGCAAATATTTCGCGCATGATATCCGCGTCATTCGTCTTCCACGTCACGGCGGTTCCTGCCCTATCGCAATGGCGCTCTCCTGCTCGGCCGATCGCAACATTAAAGCGAAAATTAACAAACACGGCATCTGGCTGGAAAAACTGGAGCACAATCCGGGCAAATACATTCCTGACTCTCAGCGCGTAGAAAATAGCGCTCAGACCGTTCGCCTTGATCTTAATCGCCCTCTGCGTGAGATCCTGCATGACCTCTCTGCGTTGCCGATTGGTACACGAGTGACCCTGAATGGCCCAATCGTCGTTGCCCGCGATATCGCGCATGCCAAAATTAAAGAACGCCTGGACAACGGCGAACCCATGCCGGAGTACATGAAACACCATATCGTCTACTACGCAGGCCCGGCAAAAACACCAGAGAACAAGGCCTGCGGCTCACTCGGCCCGACGACCGGCGGTCGTATGGATGGCTACGTGGACGCGTTCCAGGCCGCAGGCGGCAGTTTGATTATGTTGTCCAAAGGCAACCGCAGCAAGCAGGTGACTGATGCCTGTCATAAGCATGGCGGATTCAACCTCGGCAGCATCGGCGGCGCGGCAGCCCTGTTGGCGCAGCAGTATGTGAAGAGCTTACGTTGCCTCGAGTATCCTGAACTGGGAATGGAAGCCGTCTGGATGATGGAAGTCGAAAATCTGCCTGCGTTTGTACTGGTAGACGACAAAGGCAATAACTTCTTCAGCCAGTTTGAGCAGCAGCATCGCTGCACAACCTGCCCTGCAGGGCATTAAGGAGCAATAATGGAAGCGCGATCCAATACTGAAAGGCACCGTCAGCGGCAGCAGAAACTGAAAGAACAGGTTGATACCCGCGTGGCAGCAGCAACCGAACAGAAAGGCATCCTGATCGTCTTCACCGGCAACGGCAAAGGCAAATCGACGGCGGCTTTTGGTACGGCAACACGCGCTGTCGGCCATGGAAAAACGGTTGGCATCGCGCAATTTATTAAAGGCCAGTGGGATAATGGCGAATACAACACCCTGCAACCCCTTGGCGTTGAATTCCATATTATGGGTACCGGATTCACCTGGGAAACGCAAAACCGGGAATCTGATATTCAGGCGGCGCAGGGTGTCTGGCAGGAGAGCAAGCGCATGCTGGCCGATGCGCACTACGATCTGGTCGTGCTGGATGAGTTGACCTATATGCTGGCTTATCATTACCTGGATACGCAGGAGGTGATCGCCGCGATTGTGAATCGTCCTGCTCACCAGACCGTCATTGTCACCGGACGCGGCTGCCATAGCCAGTTACTGGAGCTTGCCGATACGGTCAGTGAAGTTCGCCCGGTAAAACACGCGTTCGACAGCGGCATTCAGGCACAAGCTGGAATCGATTGGTAAATGCAGGGGCGGTGCTAGCGCGCCGCCCTTCCAGTGTAGCTACAACGGCGTCAAACTCCCCTCGAAACTACCGACTTTTCTAACAACCAATTGCGGAAGGCCTGCAAATGGCGGGATTCCGCTTTTTCTTCACGCCAGGTCATGATGAAACGGTTCCCCGTGCGCATCGGCACATCACAAGGAATGACCATCTCGCCATTATCGAGGTCGCGCTGAATGGCAAAACGCGGGAGTAGCGCAACACCAAGATTAGAGCGCACCGCGGCGATCAGCATCGACAATAAATCAAAACGTGGACCTTTGTTCACCTGCGCGTTGCTGACATCAGACAGTGCAAACCACTCCTGCCAGCCTTTGATGCGCGTACTTTGGTGCAATAAGGGAAACTCATTAAGCAGGTCGTTCACCGACACTTTTTGGCCTGGCTCCATGAGCAAATGTCGGCTACACACCGGCAAAATTTCCTCTTCAAAAAGATACTCTACCGCAGACCACGGCGAGCAAAAGTCTTCCCGCATGATGGCGGCGTCATACTCGCGGTTGAGAAAATCACCAATATTCGCCAAAGAGTGAATATTTACGATGATATCAGGATTAAGCTTATTGAACTCACGCAAATTCGGGATCAGCCAATGCGTGCTAAATGTCGGGTTTACCGCTAACTCGATAACTTGTACGGTCGGCTGCCAGGTCATTATTGTTGTCGTATCGCGTTCCAGTTTGTTCAGCGTTTCTTTTACGATACTTAAATAGTGTTTACCCGCTGCATTTAAAAAAATACGCTTTTTAGCGTGATTAAAAAGTGAGGTGTTGAGAAAATCCTCCAGTGCGTTCACTTGTCGAAACACGGCGCTCTGGGTTAATGCCAACTCTTCTGCTGCCCGGGTATAACTTTCATGACGTGCCACCACTTCAAAAGTCACCAGTAGCTCAGTTTTCGGTATTTTTCCTCTCATAACGTCTTCCATATGCAGCGTGCAAAAAAAGTTTAAGTTATTAAAACAATGTAATCGCTCCAGATTAATCCCGAGAGTTATATTTTATTTCCATCATTGTTGTCTTTGATCCATTCCATGATTTACTCACACAAATAGCGAATAAATATTCACCAATAATACTCAAGCATACCCATAAACACAATTTAAATGCGGTTAATTCCAGGCAAATAGTGCCAATAACTTCTTAATAATTTTTCAAGACAACTTGTTTATTGAAGAAAAAACTTTGCGAGTTTAATCAATATTATCTCCGCATTAATTCAGGAAAATTGGGCACTATGACTTACAGGCAAACGGCGACTTTTTATCATTCTGCCATTTTAGTCTCCGCCATTTTCTACGTTAGACGTGATAAAGGACACAGTGTGAAAACTTCCGGAAAAGTTTGGCTCGTTGGGGCTGGCCCTGGTGATATATCGTTGCTTACCCTCAAAGCGATGCAGTGCATTCAACACGCCGATGTGGTGATCTACGATCGACTGGTTAACCCAAAAATACTGGAATGGGTCTCTCCTGATTGCCTGCTCATAAATGTTGGCAAAAATCCAGGCTTCCATTGCGTTCCACAGCATGAAATCAATGCGCTGCTTGTCCAGCATGCTGAAACACATGAAAACATTGTCCGTCTTAAGGGCGGCGATCCTTACGTCTTTGGTCGCGGCGCCGAAGAGGTTGAATGTCTGGTCGATGCTGGCATTCCTTTTGAAGTCGTCCCCGGCATCAGCTCGGCGATTGGGGGGCTTGCCTGCGCAGGTATTCCAGTCACGCATCGTGACATGGCTTCCGGTTTTCATGTTGTGACCGGCCACACCCGTGAAGGAAATCAACAGCAAGACTGGCGGCAGCTTGCCAAACTCAACGGAACGTTGGTCATCGTTATGGGCATTGCCAATTTGCCGTTTATTTGTGAAGAATTACTTATGGGTGGCAAATCCCCGGAGACGCCAGCCGCCATTGTGATGTCAGCGACAAGAGAGAATCAGCGTCGGTTAACCTGCACACTGGGTACGTTGCTTAACAAAGCGCAGGAGGCCAATATTGTTCCCCCTGCGCTGATTGTTATTGGCGATGTCGTCACGCTGAGCGATCGATTATCGTTCATTCCCAACAACGTTAAACTGCCGAAAAATCTCTATTGAGAAAACTGCTCGTAACGAAAAGATTGCGGTGAACGTTGATGTACAGCCCGGAAAACACGACAAAAGTAACTGGTTTGCGCGTATTGAAGTTTCCGGGCAATGCTCTCAATTGAATGGCCAGGGTCGCGAAGCAGTTCACTGGCGCGCTGCATTTTCTTCTGATTAACCCAGGTTTTGAAATTAACCCCCTGCTGCTTCTTAAAAAAGCGACTAAAATAATTTGCGCTTAAGCAGACCTGGGAAGCCACAGACTCTAACGTTAGCTCACCATAGAGATTTTCATCAATATAACGCAACGCCGCCGCCAGTTTCCTTTCATGACGTGAAAGCTCAGAGTAAGAAAAAGGAGATTCGCCACAGTGCGATTCGAGAGTCGATGAATATTTACTTTCTGTTAAAGTAATATTATTAACAATGAAATTAAGTAAATTCGCTGATGCAACCAGGTGATTATTATCCATAATAGCAACCTGCCGCCAGGCCTCATTTATTTCAGCATTTTGCGCCCACAACCTTTCATCCTGAATGACAATTGTTTTATATTCCTGAAATTTCGCCCGTACCTGCCCACAAATGATAAAGCCGAGCAAGCTCCCTTCACGAATGAGCGGCATCGAAAATAAGCTCAATCCCGCGTGGCAGCTGAGTATTTTTGGCTTTGATTCCTTAAGCCCTTCATAGGCGCAATATTTTTCGCACTGTTGGCAACCTACCCGGTATTGCTCATGGGCGCGCATCAACGAACAAAAGGAATTAAAATGATGACAACTTGAAAGCGCATTGCCGTGTATATCAACGACCACAGCAGCCAGCCCAGTTGCACTGGAGAAGACATCAGCGAGTGAGTAAAAACGATCTAAGTATTCATCCTGATTATGCACAGTCATGCATTTCCCCAATAGTTATTCTCTGTAAGTGGGTAATATGCAGAATTTGGCGTAATGAAAAAATGATGCTAACCGCAAAAAAATATCTCGTTTACTCAGGAAATTATGATTAAAACGCAAGAAGTTCAATAACGAAAAAGAACAAAAAAGGCCATCATCAGATGGCCAACCATGTCGAAATGGACCAACCCTTCGCCATCCACCTACGGGAAATGAATGGCTTGGGTTGTTTTACTCTTTTAATACTTTACTTAATAACGCTTTTCAGTGCTTCGCCGATATCGGCCAGGCTACGAACGGTTTTCACGCCTGCCGCTTCCAGAGCTGCGAACTTCTCGTCCGCCGTTCCTTTACCGCCTGCGATGATCGCGCCTGCGTGACCCATACGTTTGCCTTTCGGCGCGGTCACACCGGCAATGTAGCCGACAACCGGTTTGGTCACATGATCTTTAATGTACGCTGCGGCTTCTTCTTCCGCGCTACCACCGATTTCACCGATCATCACGATCGCTTCAGTCTGCGGATCTTCCTGGAACAGTTTCAGGATGTCGATAAAGTTAGAGCCTGGGATCGGGTCGCCGCCAATGCCCACACAGGTGGACTGACCGAAACCGTAGTCAGTAGTCTGCTTAACGGCTTCATAAGTCAGCGTACCGGAACGGGAAACGATACCCACTTTACCCGGCTTGTGAATATGACCCGGCATGATGCCGATTTTGCATTCGCCCGGAGTGATAACGCCTGGGCAGTTCGGGCCAATCATGCGTACGCCAGCTTCATCAAGCGCCACTTTCACAGTCAGCATATCCAGTGTCGGGATGCCTTCAGTGATGGTGATTACCAGTTTGATGCCTGCGTCGATTGCTTCCAGAATGGAGTCTTTGCAGAACGGCGCCGGAACATAGATAACCGATGCGGTCGCACCTGTCGCTTCTACAGCTTCACGCACGGTGTTAAAGACCGGCAGACCCAGATGTTCAGTACCGCCTTTACCTGGCGTAACGCCGCCAACCATCTGCGTACCGTAAGCCATTGCCTGCTCAGAGTGGAAAGTCCCCTGGCTACCGGTAAAGCCCTGACAGATAACCTTGGTGTTTTTATCGATTAAAACAGACATTATTTCCCCTCCACTGCGGCAACAACCTGCTGAGCTGCATCCGTCAGACTTTTCGCTGCAATAATATTCAGGCCGCTGTCAGCCAGTTTCTTCGCGCCGAGTTCGGCGTTGTTACCTTCCAGACGCACTACCACCGGAACGTTTACACCCACTTCCGCCACGGCGCCGATGATGCCGTCAGCGATCAGGTCGCAGCGCACGATACCACCGAAGATGTTAACCAGAACGGCTTTTACATTGTCGTCGGAAAGGATGATTTTGAACGCTTCGGTCACGCGCTCTTTGGTTGCGCCGCCGCCAACATCAAGGAAGTTAGCCGGTTCACCGCCGTGCAGTTTAACGATGTCCATGGTGCCCATTGCCAGGCCCGCACCGTTCACCATACAACCGATGTTGCCATCCAGCGCAACGTAGTTCAGTTCCCACTGTGCCGCCTGCGCTTCACGCGGATCTTCCTGAGACTGGTCGCGCATTTCGCGCAGGTCAGCCTGGCGGAACAGTGCGTTACCGTCAGCGCCCAGTTTGCCATCGAGGCAGATCAGATCGCCCTGCTTAGTGATAACCAGCGGGTTGATTTCGATCAGCGCCAGATCGCGCTCCAGGAAGATGGTCGCCAGACCCATGAAGATTTTGGTGAACTGCTGAACCTGTTTACCTTCCAGACCCAGTTTGAACGCCAGCTCACGTCCCTGATACGGCATTGGGCCTGCCAGCGGATCCAGTGCCACTTTGTGAATCAGGTGCGGGGTTTCTTCCGCCACTTTTTCGATTTCCACGCCGCCTTCGGTAGAGGCCATGAAGACCACGCGACGGGAGCTACGGTCAACAACCGCGCCCAGATAGAGTTCTTTATCAATATCAGTGGCAGCTTCAACCAGAATCTGGTTAACCGGCTGACCGTGCGCATCCGTTTGGTAGGTCACCAGACGTTTACCCAACCAGTGCTCAGCAAAAGCGCGAATTTCTTCTTTGCTCTTAACCACTTTCACACCGCCCGCTTTACCGCGGCCGCCAGCGTGAACCTGACATTTGACTACCCACGGACCCGCACCGATTTTAGAAGCGGCTTCTTCTGCTTCACGCGGAGTAGTACAGGCATAACCCACCGGCGCCGGTAAGCCATAGCGGGCAAAAAGTTGTTTTGCCTGATATTCATGTAAGTTCATGTGTTCTGTCCATCCTTCAGTAATCGTTATCTTTAAACCCGTAGACCAGAGCGGTATCTTTGCCGGATGGCGCTACGCTTATCCGGCCTACGGGGCAGGTGATACTCTTGTTTACTATACGTCCAGCAGCAGACGTGTCGGATCTTCCAGCAGCTCTTTAATGGCCACCAGGAAGCCTACTGACTCGCGACCATCGATCAGACGGTGGTCGTAAGACAGCGCAAGGTACATCATCGGCAGGATCTCAACCTTACCATCAACAGCCATCGGTCTGTCTTTGATTGCGTGCATGCCCAGGATTGCGCTCTGCGGCGGGTTGATGATCGGCGTAGACATCAGGGAACCGAACACACCACCGTTGGTGATGGTGAAGTTACCGCCGGTCAGATCTTCAACGGTCAGTTTGCCGTCGCGACCTTTCACTGCCAGTTCTTTAATTTTCTTCTCAACGTCAGCCATACCGAGGGCATCGACATCACGCAGCACCGGTGTTACCAGACCGCGCGGCGTAGATACCGCCATGCTGACATCAAAGTAGTTGTGGTACACCACGTCATCGCCATCAATAGAGGCGTTGACTTCCGGATAACGTTTCAGCGCTTCAACCACCGCTTTCACGTAGAAGGACATAAAGCCCAGACGGATACCGTGACGTTTTTCGAACGCGTCGCCGTACTGCTTACGCAGATCCATAATCGGCTTCATGTTGACTTCGTTGAAGGTCGTCAGCATCGCGGTCGAGTTTTTCGCTTCCAGCAGACGCTCGGCCACGCGCTTACGCAGACGGGTCATCGGAACACGTTTTTCGCTGCGCGCGCCGAGAGCCGGTTGTGCGGCAGGAGCTGCAGCTGGCGCTTTAGACTCGGCTTTTGCAGGTGCTTTCGCCAGATGCTTTTCAACATCTTCACGGGTAATACGCCCGCCGACGCCGGTGCCTTTAATAGCGCTGGCTTCGAGGTTGTGCTCACCGAGCAGGCGACGGATCGCCGGGCTCAGGGCATCATTGTTTTGCTCAGACAGAGAAGCCTGCTGACGCTGCGCCGGGGTAGACGCTTGCTCATCAGACTTGGCGTTGGTTTCTTTCCCTGCGCTGTTGCCTTCACGCAGGCGACCCAGGATCTGGCGAGAAGTCACGGTGGTGCCTTCATCTTCCAGTACTGCATCCAGAATGCCGTCCGCCGATGCCGGTACTTCCAGTACCACTTTGTCAGTTTCGATTTCTACCAGCACTTCGTCGCGAACAACCGCGTCGCCTGGTTTTTTATGCCAGGTTGCAACGGTCGCGTCTGCTACAGACTCAGGCAGGTCGGGAACAAGAATATCTACGCTACTCATTTTGTATCCTTTAATTAATCGACGTTCAGCGCGTCATTGACCAGATCTTGTTGCTGCTTCTGGTGAACGGACATATACCCTACCGCCGGAGAGGCGGAGGCCGGGCGACCTGCATAACGCAGAGCAGACCCAAATGGAATCACTTCACGGAAATGATGCTGGCTGCAATACCATGCGCCCTGGTTGAGCGGCTCTTCCTGGCACCAGACAAAATCATGTACGTGAGCGTACTGTTTTAATACTTCCTGCATCGCCTGATGCGGGAAAGGATAGAGTTGTTCGATGCGCACAATGGCCACATCTTTTTGATTGTTCTTACGGCGCTGTTCCAGCAGGTCGTAGTAAACCTTACCAGAACACATCACCACACGCTTCACGGCTTGCGGATCGAGTTCATCAATCTCACCAATCGCCGGCAGGAAGGTGCCATTTGCCAGTTCATCAAGTGAAGAGACGGCCAGCGGGTGACGCAGCAGCGACTTCGGCGACATCACCACCAGCGGACGGCGCATACCGCGCAGCGCCTGACGACGCAACATGTGGTACACCTGAGCTGGGGTCGACGGGACGCAAACCTGCATGTTCTGCTCAGCGCAGAGTTGCAGATAACGTTCCAGACGCGCGGAGGAGTGCTCCGGACCCTGACCTTCGTAACCGTGCGGCAGTAACATGACCAGACCACACATACGTCCCCACTTCTGCTCACCGGAGGAGATGAACTGGTCGATAACCACCTGCGCGCCGTTGGCGAAGTCGCCGAATTGCGCTTCCCAGATAGTCAGCGTGCGGGGTTCTGCTGTGGCATAACCGTATTCAAATGCCAGTACCGCTTCTTCAGAGAGCACGGAGTCCCAGACACGGAAAGTGCCCTGGCCGTTATGCACGTGCTGCAACGGGGTATAGGTGGAACCGTTGGACTGGTTATGAATCACCGCGTGACGGTGGAAGAACGTACCACGGCCCGCATCTTCACCGGACAGACGCACCGGGATACCTTCATCAACCAGCGTCGCGTACGCCAGCGTTTCCGCGCCGCCCCAGTCGAACAGTTTCTCGCCTGACGCCATCGCCTGACGGTCACCGTAAATTTTGGCTACGCGAGACTGCATCTCAACCGCTTCCGGCACGGTGCTGATACGTTTGGCCAGTTCCTGCAGGCGCTTCATTTCAACCGTATCCGGGTATTTTTCATCCCATTCATGGTTGAGGTACGGCGACCAGGTAAAGGAGTGCATATTCATCGGACGCCACTCTTTCACCACACACTCGCCCGCATCCAGCGCGTCGCGATACAGATTGACCATTTCGGTGGAGTCTTCCTGCGAAGCGACTTTATCCTGCTCGAGTTTGTCGGCGTAGATTTTACGCGGCGTCGGATGTTTTTTGATTTTCTGATACATCAACGGCTGAGTTGCACTCGGCTCATCGGCTTCGTTATGGCCGTGACGACGGTAGCAGAACAGGTCGATGAAGACATCGCGTTTAAAGGTGTTACGGAAGTCCAGCGCCAGACGGGTCACAAACGCGACCGCTTCCGGGTCATCCGCGTTAACGTGGAAGATCGGCGCCTGTACCATTTTACCGATGTCGGTGCAGTACGGGGTAGAACGCGCATCCAGCGGGTTAGAGGTGGTGAAGCCCACCTGGTTGTTGATAACGATGCGAACGGTACCGCCCACTTCGTAACCCCGCGCTTTCGACATGTTCAGGGTTTCCTGAACCACGCCCTGCCCTGTCACTGCCGCGTCACCGTGAATGGTGATTGGCAGGACTTTATTGCTGCTCGGTTCGTCCAGACGATCCAAACGCGCACGCACGGAACCGATAACCACCGGGCTGACGATTTCCAGGTGCGACGGGTTAAACGCCAGCGCCAGGTGAACCAGACCGCCTTCGGTTTCGATATCAGACGAGAAGCCCATGTGGTACTTCACGTCACCGGTGCCGAGATGTTCTTTGTGTTTGCCCGCAAATTCGTCGAACAGATCCTGCGGTTTTTTACCCAGAACGTTAACCAGCACGTTCAGACGACCACGGTGCGCCATACCCAGCACCACTTCACGGGTGCCGCTGTTACCCGCATGACGGATCATCTCTTTGAGCATAGGAATTAACGCATCGCCGCCTTCCAGCGAGAAACGTTTTGCGCCCGGGAATTTCGCGCCCAGATAACGTTCAAGACCTTCCGCTGCGGTCAGTTCGCTCAGGAAGCGTTTCTTCTCTTCAGTGCTAAATGCCGCACGACCCGATTCGATACGCTGTTGCAGCCAGCGTTTCTCTTCGGTGCTGGTGATGTGCATATATTCGGCGCCAATCGGGCCGCAATACGTCTGCTTGAGCGCTGAAAGCAGCTCGCCCAGCTTCATTGTCTCTTTGCCGCCAGCAAAAGAACCTACGTTAAAGCTTTCCTGGAAATCGGCCTCAGTCAGATCGTGGAAAGAAGGATCCAGATCTGCCACGTTTTCTTGCTTCCACAGTCCCAGCGGGTCGAGGTTTGCATGCTGGTGACCGCGGAAACGATAAGCGTTGATAAGCTGCAGGACTTTAACCTGCTTAGCATTGGTGTCAGGGTCGGAAATCGTAGAAGAGTAACGTGAGGCATCCTTCGCCAGACGACGGAAATAATCACGCGTTGTTGAATGGAATTGATCCGGTTTGACTCCGGTGCCAGGTAACTGCTGGAACATAGAACGCCAGTTGGCGTCTACTGAGTCAGGATCGGTTAAGAAGTCTTCATAGAGCTGTTCTATCCAGCTCTGGTTTGCGCCAGAGAGGTAAGAAGAGTCCAACCAGGCTTTCATTGCGCCGTTCTGCATCGTGATCCCTTAAGCATTCTGTATGCTTATTTCGCCGTGGATACTAACCACGCACAACCGGTGTGCGTGCCGGGGTTCACTTGTTGCGGACTGTCGTGTCATCTGCGTCCGCTAAGGAACCTTTAAAAACTGTCTAATAATCGTCGCTGTTCAGGCTGCGACTGCGTTGCAACCGTCCCTCACACCGGTCACATAGTTAACTATGCTCCCGGTGATTCGTTCCGTTCGCGCCTTGTCTCGCGCTGAACATCTCGATTATTGCTATCAATCTGGCAGTTTTTAGAGGTTTCCTGCACTTACTTTCCTGATGTCGCTGCGCTTATCAGGCCTACGGGAGAATGCCCTGTAGGCCGGATAAGACGTCAGTCGCCATCCGGCGTTGACTACTTACGCACTGCGATTCAGCAACATCGATTTAATATGACCAATCGCGCGCGTCGGGTTAAGCCCTTTCGGACAGACACTGACGCAGTTCATGATGCTGTGGCAGCGGAATACACTGAAAGCATCACTCAACCCTTCCAGACGGCTATCGGTTTCAGTATCGCGGCTGTCGATCAGGAAGCGATACGCAGCAAGCAGACCCGCCGGGCCGATAAATTTGTCCGGATTCCACCAGAATGACGGGCAGGATGTTGAGCAGCATGCACACAGAATGCACTCGTACAACCCATCCAGTTTTTCACGCTGCTCAGGCATCTGTAAATGCTCACGAGCGGGTGGATTTTGCCCATTATTCAATAGGTAAGGTTTAATCTTCTCATATTGAGCATAGAATTGCCCCATGTCTACCACCAAATCGCGAACAACCGGTAAGCCAGGCAGGGGACGGATCACAATTTTCTTACCCGGTTGGTGTAACGCCGAAATCGGGGTGATACAGGCCAGACCATTTTTACCGTTCATGTTCAAACCATCGGAGCCACACACCCCTTCACGGCATGAGCGACGGAACGACAAACTTGGGTCTTTTTCTTTCAGCTGGATTAAGGCATCCAGCAGCATCATGTCACGCCCTTCTTCGCCTTCCAGGGTGTAATCCTGCATGCGCGGAGCGTCATCAACATCCGGGTTATAGCGATAAATCGAAAACTCGAGTTTCATTGTCCTGTCTCCGCATTAGTAAGTACGAATCTTCGGCGGGAATGCCGGGCGCAGTTTCGGTTCCATATTGACCTGACGTCGCGTCATGGATTCCGTCTCTGGCAGATACAGGGAATGGCACAGCCAGTTTTCATCATCACGTTCCGGGAAGTCGAAGCGGCTATGCGCGCCACGGCTTTCAGTACGGAAGTTGGCGGATACTGCGGTTGCGTAAGCGGTTTCCATCAGGTTATCCAGCTCCAGGCACTCGACGCGCTGGGTATTGAACTCGCTGGAGGTGTCATCCAGGCGCGCATTTTTCAGACGCTCGCGGATCGCTTTCAACTGCTCAAGCCCTTTCGCCATCGCATCACCTTCGCGGAATACCGAGAAGTTATGCTGCATACATTCCTGCAAGGCTTTACGGATAACCACCGGATCTTCGCCGTCACGGTTGCCGTTCCAGCGGTTCAGACGTTCCAGAGAAGCGTCGATTTCCTCTTCGGTCGCATCCAGCAGGGCACCCTGCTCCGCGATGGATTCTTGCAGATGCAGGCCAACCGCACGGCCAAATACCACCAGGTCGAGCAGCGAGTTGCCGCCCAGACGGTTGGCGCCGTGAACCGATACGCAGGCGATTTCGCCCACCGCAAACAGCCCAGGGATCACCACGTCTTCGCCCTGCGCGTTCACGGTCAGCGCCTGACCGGTCACTTTGGTCGGGATACCGCCCATCATATAGTGGCAGGTTGGGATGACCGGAATCGGCTCTTTCACCGGGTCAACGTGTGCGAAGGTACGGGACAGCTCAAGAATGCCCGGCAGACGGGATTCGAGAACGTCTTTACCCAGATGGTCGAGTTTCAATTTAGCATGCGGGCCCCACGGGCCGTCACAGCCGCGCCCTTCACGGATTTCAATCATGATGGAACGCGCCACCACGTCACGACCCGCCAGGTCTTTCGCATTCGGGGCATAACGCTCCATGAAGCGCTCGCCGTGTTTGTTAAGCAGATAACCACCTTCACCACGGCAGCCTTCTGTCACCAGAACGCCCGCACCGGCGATACCGGTTGGGTGGAACTGCCACATTTCCATATCCTGCACCGGTACACCGGCACGGATAGCCATACCGACGCCGTCACCGGTGTTGATATGCGCGTTAGTGGTGGACTGATAGATACGGCCTGCGCCGCCGGTCGCCAGCACAGTGGCGTTAGCTTTGAAGTAAACCACTTCACCGGTTTCGATACACAGCGCGGTACAACCGACCACGGCGCCATCGGCGTTTTTCACCAGATCCAGCGCATACCACTCAGAGAAAATGGTGGTGTGGTTTTTTAGGTTCTGCTGATACAGCGTGTGCAGCAGTGCGTGACCGGTACGGTCAGCCGCCGCTGCGGTACGTGCCGCCTGCTCGCCGCCGAAGTTTTTCGACTGACCGCCAAACGGACGTTGATAAATAGTGCCATTATCGAGGCGAGAGAACGGAAGCCCCATATGATCCAGCTCCAGAATCGCTTCCGGGCCGGTTTTACACATATATTCAATCGCGTCCTGGTCACCAATATAGTCCGACCCTTTTACGGTGTCGTACATGTGCCATTCCCAGTTATCTTCATGGGTATTACCGAGCGCAACGGTAATACCACCCTGCGCAGACACGGTATGGGAACGGGTTGGGAAGACTTTAGACAGCAGCGCACAGGTCTGGCCGCTCTGGGAAATTTGCAGCGCCGCACGCATACCTGCGCCGCCTGCGCCAATCACTACAGCATCAAATTCTCTTACTGGCAGTTTCATTACACACCCCACACCACAACAAATCCATAAATGACGTAAACCACCAGCGCAACAACAATGGCCAGTTGCAGCACAAGGCGCACAGCCAGCGGTTTAACGTAGTCGGTCAACACCTGCCACATGCCGATCCAGGCATGGATTAAGATGGAAAACAGAGCCAGCAGGGTGAAGACTTTGGTGAATGCCGATGAGAAGAAACCCGTCCAGATTTCCCAGGTCAGCTCGCCGCTTGTGGCGAAAAAGCCGACCATATAGATGATGTATAACGTCAGAACGATAGCGGTAGCACGGACCAGAATGAAGTCATGTACGCCGTTGCGTCCCAATGCGGAGGCGTTGCTTACCATACGAGGACTCCTGCGAGAAGTGAAAGCACGACAGTGATAACAAAAGAGATTTTGGCGGAGCGTTTACCCGCTTCGAATGTTTCTTCCAGATAGCCAAAATCCATCATCATGTGACGAACACCGACCACGACGTGATACGCCAGCGCGGTGAGAATGCCCCACATAATAAATTTAACGAAGAAGCTTCCCATGATGGCGGACGCCTGCTGGAATCCTTCAGGGGAAGAGAGGCTGGTACCCAATAACCACAACAGGATCCCGACCGCCACAAAGGTGATCACTCCGGAAACGCGATGGAGAATGGACGCTATCGCCGTGATTGGGAAGCGGATCGTTTGCAGATCCAAATTGACAGGTCTTTGTTTTTTCACATTTCTTATCATGAATAACGCCCACATGCTGTTCTTATTATTCCCTTTGGACTTCGGGTACAGAGAGGATCCTGTAGCCTGGAAGACGGCGGGATTTCCTTACTCCGGTCTGCGTGCGGGTCAGACAGCGTCCTTATCTATAACTGTGCGTCATGTAAAACACTGCTTCCAGATGCTAAATCGACACGTTACAACGCTGGGTGGCTCGGGATTGCAGGGTATTCCGGAGACCTGGCGGCAGTATAGGACGTTCACAAAATCATTACAATTAACCTACATATAGTTTGTCGGGTTTTATCCCGAACAGTGACATAGGTCACGATACCAACATTTATTTAATTTTTAATCATCTGATTTGACAACCATTAAACAAAGTTGTTACAAACGACACCAGAAAAAGCATATAATGCGTAAAAGTTATGGGGTCACTCTTTCACCTGACATTAAGTTATGTAACAGTGTATAGGTATTGACCGATTCCTTCAGGACAGTTATTAGTGATAAACAGGTTTAATAATTCGGATTGCTAAGTACTTGATTTGCTGCTTATTCGCCATGAATTAACCGTTTTACCTGCAAGCGCCCATAGCTCTGTACCCAGGTCTTCCCCCCTCTTTCCAGAGCGGCGAGCCAAATAACAAACTGGTAACGGTTCATTGATGTACGAAGGCAAATGTGAGTTCCGGCAGTCTTAAGCAATAAGGCGCTAAGGAGACCGTAAATGGCTGATACAAAAGCAAAGCTCACCCTAAATGGTGATGCAGCTATTGAACTGGATGTGCTGAAGGGCACGCTAGGTCAAGACGTTATTGATATTCGTAGCCTTGGTTCAAAAGGTATGTTCACTTTTGACCCAGGTTTTACCTCTACCGCATCCTGCGAATCCAAAATTACGTTCATCGACGGCGATGAAGGTATTTTGCTGCATCGCGGCTTCCCGATCGATCAGTTGGCGACCGAGTCCAACTATCTGGAAGTGTGTTATATCCTGCTGTACGGCGAGAAGCCGAGCCAGGAAGAGTACGACGAGTTCAGAACTACTGTTACCCGCCATACGATGATCCACGAGCAAATTACTCGCCTGTTCCACGCCTTCCGTCGCGATTCTCATCCGATGGCCGTTATGTGTGGGATCACCGGTGCGCTGGCGGCGTTTTATCACGACTCTCTGGACGTGAATAACCCGCGCCACCGTGAAATTGCAGCCTTCCGTCTGCTGTCCAAAATGCCGACCATGGCGGCAATGTGTTACAAGTATTCTATCGGCCAACCGTTCGTTTATCCGCGCAACGACCTCTCCTATGCCGGTAATTTCCTGAACATGATGTTCTCTACGCCGTGTGAAAACTATGAAGTGAACCCGGTGCTGGAACGTGCGATGGACCGTATCCTGATCCTGCACGCCGATCACGAACAGAACGCGTCAACCTCTACCGTGCGTACTGCCGGTTCTTCTGGCGCTAACCCATTTGCCTGCATCGCAGCCGGTATCGCCTCTCTGTGGGGACCTGCGCACGGCGGCGCGAACGAAGCTGCGCTGAAAATGCTGGAAGAAATCAGCTCTGTTCAACACATACCGGAATTTGTTCGCCGCGCGAAAGACAAGAACGACTCTTTCCGCCTGATGGGCTTCGGTCACCGTGTTTACAAAAACTACGATCCGCGTGCGACCGTGATGCGCGAAACCTGCCACGAAGTACTGAAAGAGCTGGGCACCAAAGATGACCTGCTGGAAGTGGCGATGGAGCTGGAACACATTGCACTGAACGACCCGTACTTCATCGAGAAGAAACTCTACCCGAACGTAGACTTCTACTCCGGCATCATTCTGAAAGCGATGGGCATTCCGTCCTCCATGTTTACCGTTATCTTCGCGATGGCGCGTACCGTGGGCTGGATTGCACACTGGAACGAAATGCACACCGACGGCATGAAAATCGCACGTCCTCGTCAGCTGTACACCGGCTACGAACAGCGCGATTTTAAATCCGCGATCAAGCGTTAATTTTCACGCTCAGCAAAACGCGCCTACGGGCGCGTTTTTTTATGTCTTCACCGCCCTGCCCCCGCGTTTTTATTAATTACTGGTATTTTTTTCTCCGCCCGCTTTCTCTATGCTGTATCGATACATCACACAAAAATACCAGGGAGCATGAAATGCCCGTTTTGCAGTGGAGTTCGTTGTTTCTGCTCTCTCTCCTGCTCTCGCTGATTTTTCTCTTCTTGCATCTCCCGGCGGCACTGCTGCTCGGTCCCATGATCGCAGGCATTGTATTCAGTCTGAAAGGCGTCACTCTCCGCCTTCCCCGTTCCGCTTTTCTTGCTGCGCAGGCAATTCTTGGCTGCATGATTGCGCAAAACATGACCGGTTCGATATTGACCACCCTGGCGGTGAACTGGCCGGTTGTGCTGGCCATCCTGTTCGTCACTCTGCTCTCCAGCGCGGCGGTTGGCTGGCTGTTAGTGCGTTACAGCGGATTACCGGGAAATACCGGCGCGTGGGGGTCGTCTCCCGGCGGGGCGGCGGCGATGGTCGCCATGGCCCAGGACTACGGCGCAGATATTCGACTGGTGGCGTTTATGCAATATCTGCGGGTACTGTTCGTTGCAGGCGCAGCGGTCTTAGTCACGCGTATTGCGCTGGGCGACAGCGCCGAAGCGGTCAGCCAACAGATTGAATGGTTCCCGCCGCTCAGCCTGAACCTGTTAACCACCCTGCTGCTTGCCGCTGTCGCGGGAATTGCCGGGCGCGTATTACGCATTCCTTCCGGCACCATGCTGCTGCCGATGCTGGCGGGCGCGGTGCTGCATTCAGGTGGAATTGTTGAAATTGAATTACCGGAATGGCTGCTGGCGGCGGCTTACATGGCGATCGGCTGGCGTATTGGGCTGGGTTTCGACAAACAGGTGTTCTTTATGGCACTGCGCCCGCTGCCGCAAATTCTGGCCTCTATCTTTGCCCTGTTGGCAATTTGCGCAGCAATGGCATGGGGACTCGCCCACTACATGCAGATTGATTTTATGACCGCTTACCTTGCCACCAGCCCCGGAGGGCTGGACACGGTGGCGGTGATCGCCGCAGGCAGCAATGCCAACATGGCGCTAATCATGGCGATGCAGACCCTGAGGCTGTTTAGCATTTTGCTAACCGGTCCCGCCGTGGCCCGGTTTATTTCAGCCCATGCGCCGAAACAGCCTCTGTCATGAAGAGACGTATTAATCCGGAAATTCGGTTTCTGTGACGGTGGTTCCCGCCGTGGCCGACTCCAGTAAAAACTCCGTCGTCCCTCCTGGAAAACTCTGCGTAATATGCAAAATGTTATCCCCTTGCCATTGATATTCCACACGTTCGGTATCGCCCAGTTTTTCAATGGTGAGGTTTTTGCCTGGGGTCAACGTCGGCAGTAGATTTTTGCTATCTGACCGCGCTTTCCGGTGAGCCTCGTAGGCGTCTTTCATCGACATATTAGGGTAAAAACAGCGCGTCATTGCCCCATGTTCATACACGTATTCCATATCCCGTGGCCCCAATTCACATTTACGGGTATCCGGCTTTGTGGACTGTTTATTCTCATCGCGAGTGTAGGTGACGATTTTATCTTCATATAAAAAGGCCAGTTTGCTGCCAAAATCGAGTAACTCAACGCCCGCAACCGGGCACTCTCCCACCGGCGATGCGGTCTCCAGAATGGTGAGTTTTTCAGGAAGTTTCAGACCGACACTGGCAAACAGGGAAGTGTAGAGTTCGACGGTGCTATTGCTGCGATAATACTTCACAGGCGTCTGAACGTAGGAGTTCCAGGACAAACGACACGCAGTGCCGAACATCATCTCATGGCCTTTGAAGGCGATTGGCTTGTCGGTGAATGTCTGTTGGTAAAAGGCGTCAGGGTGGTTTCTATCCCCCATCAGCGATTCCCGACTGACCGACGCATAGTGCCACCGCGTGCCATCAAGCCTTTGCGTCAGTTCCTCAACCGGTGAGTTGATGGGTAACGCGCTGTCGTTGGCAAAAACAGCGGGAATACCGGTCGAGATGAAAAGTAATGCAACACCATAAAAACGCTGAAAATCCATTTTCTCTCCTGCTCAAATTCCAGACCCGCGGTGTGCAAGGGTAACGTGTCGCACTACCGTTGACAATGCGGGCACCAGTAAAACGGTCGTGACGAAAGCATCGTTTTTTCGATAATACCGCCGCAGCGCTCGCAGGCTTCGCCGTCGCGATGAAAGACCTTAAAGCGAAACAGCGCACCATGATGTTTATTGTCATCCGCCTGACCCCGGGTGGTATAAGACAGACGAGGGATGTCGAGCAATGCGTGAGATAACGCCACGCGCTGCGAATCGCTGAGATCTTTCACCTTGTGCTGCCCGGTCAATCCCACCTGCCAGAGGATCTCCACCCGCAGATAGTTTCCCAGTCCGGCGAGAAACGCCTGGTCCAGCAGAAGCCCGGAAAACTGGCGATTGCGAAAACGCGGTGAAAGCAGTCGGGCTTCAACGGCCTGTGGCGTTAAACGTGGATCCAGAACATCCGGCCCAACCCGTTGCAGAAACGAATGCGTAGTCAGCTGTTCAGGAGTCAGTATGTCGATATCGGACGCGCTATACAGCAGGATGGTTTTATCGGCCGTTTGCAACCTGACGCGCAGCACCCGCGAGGTCTGTGGAAGCGTGCCGGTATCGACCACCCGCCACACGCCATAAAGCTGATTGTGGCTGTAGAGGGTAAGTCCTTTGGAGAAGTGGGTCAGCAACGCTTTTCCCCGCGTCTCCATCCGGGTGACGGTTTGCCCAATCAGCGGTGATTGATACGGTTTTAACCGATCAAAAGCAAACCAGACGTCCGTCAGCGGTTTGCCTTTGATCGCCGCCTCCAGGTTATCCGCCGCGCGGCGGATCTCCGGGCCTTCTGGCATGGTTGTGTCCTTACTTAATGGGTTGCGCCGCCCGTAACGGCGATATCATTTTCTACCTGTAGCGCCGTGGTAATGGCGATTTCCAGCGCCTGACGCACCGTTGTCGCCGCCATGCTTGGCGCGCCGGGGTGCGCCGCCGCCTGTTCTGGCAAATAAGGGATATGGATGAATCCCCCCTTCACCTCCGGCCTGGCGTTGAGTTTATGCAGCAGACCGTACATCACGTGATTGCAGACAAACGTCCCCGCCGTTTGCGACACCGAGGCCGGAACGCCCGCTTCGCGCATTGCCGCCACCATCGCTTTGATCGGCAGCGTACTAAACCAGGCCGCTGGCCCCTGCGCCACTATCGGCTCATCAACCGGCTGCTTGCCACGGTTATCCGGGATACGGGCATCATCAATGTTGATCGCCACCCGCTCAAGCGTAATATCCGCACGCCCTCCCGCCTGACCGACGGCCAATACCAGCGAAGGCGACAACGCATCAATGGCAGCGTTCAGTACCGTGAGCGATTCACCAAACACGCACGGCAGTTGACGCGCCACCACGCGACATCCGGCGATGATAGCATTGTCGAGCCGGGAGACCACTTCCCAGGAAGGGTTAACCTGCTCGCCTCCAAAGGGCTCAAATCCGGTGATTAAGACGGTTTTCATGGATTGCGCCCCTCCTTACGGGAACATCAGGAAATACATCAGGAACACGTTTACCAACAGCAGCAGCGCGCCGGTCGGCACCTGCGCTTTGATGACCGCGTTTTTATCCGGCAGTTCCAGCAGCGCTGCCGGTACGATGTTGAAGTTGGCCGCCATCGGCGTCATCAGCGTTCCGCAGTAACCGGAGAACATGCCGATGGCCGCCATCACCGCCGGATTGCCACCGTGCTGCAACACCAGAATCGGAATGCCAATTCCCGCCGTCACAATCGGGAAAGCGGCAAACGCATTGCCCATCACCATGGTCAGCAGCGCCATACCGAGAGTGTAAACCGCGACGGCCACAAAGCGGCTGTCAACGGCAAGGTAGTGCTGGGTGAGATACGAAATCCCGCTGCCGACGCCCGCCGCCGTAAACAACAATCCCAGCGTGGCGAGAATTTGCGGCAGGATGAAGGCCCAGCCAATAGAATCCAGAAGACGGCGCGCCTCCTGAATCGGCTGATGGACACGCTCGTGGGTCATTTTTATCGCCATCCCCAGTCCGATCACTGTCCCTGCTGTCATCGAAAACAGCGTGACCAGCGTGGAGTGATTGCCTGAGCCAAACAGCGCATTCTGTAATCCGGGTATGTGGTTGAACATCAGTACGCCAATGACCGTCACCACCGGGATCGCCAGCGCCGGATAAAACAGACGGTTGCCCAGCCGGGTGGCGCTCTCCTGACGCTGCTCGCGGGTACGCTGGTGATAGCTGCCCAGCTTCACGCCGCCGAAACCGGCAATCAACGCCATCAGCACCACCGCCACGCCGACCGCAATTTGCACCGTACGTTTGTCGCCAACCAGCGAGTATGTCCAGTCGCCCACTAAAAACAGCAGGCCATAAACGCCCCAGAACAATCCAGTCGTTAAACGGCGCGGATTGGCTTTATCCCGCCAGGACATCACGGCAACCAGCAGCAACACCACACCGGCCAGCCAGTAGAGATAGCTTTGCTGAAAATTCATTTCGCTTCTCCTTTGCTGGTCGCGACGGTATTCACTTTCGCCATTTCTCGCTGCAGATAGTTGTCCAGACGCCATAGCCTTGTTGCGTGGATCAGGAAGGCGCATATCGCCGTCGGGATCCCCCACAGGGCAATGTGCAACGGCTCAGTCTGGATCCCTCCCGACTCCAGCATAAAATTGTGCATGAAAATAATGGCGCCAAAGGCCACGAAAATGTCTTCGCCAAAGAACAGCCCAACGTTGTCGGTCGCCGCCGACATCGCCCGCAGGCGGTAACGCACCGCGCCGGGAAGCGCGCCGTGATTTTTTTCTGCCGCCCCTTCCGCCATTGGCGCCAGCAGCGGGCGCACCATTTGCGGATGGCCGCCGAGGCTGGTCAATCCCAGCGCAGCGGTGGCTTCACGAACAAACAGATAAACAATCAGCAGACGTCCCGCCGTGGCGCTGTGGATTTTGGCGATCCACGCCTGGGCGCGCTCTTTCAACCCGTGGCGCTCCAGCAGACCAATAACGGCCAGCGGGATCAGCAGGGTAAACGGTAGATTACGGGTGTTGAGGAAACCTTCCCCCAGTTTTTCAAGGATCGTGGCGATCGGCATATGCGCCGCCAGTCCGGTGACGATCCCGGCAACGATGACCACCAATACCGGGTTAAAGCGTAAGAGAAAGCCAACCACAATGACGGCGATCCCCATCAGTGGCCAGAGTGCGACTGCATCTTCCATAGTCCATTCCTGTCAGTTATGTTGCGTGTTATTTTATTTTTATATTAATGACTTATGCGCCAATCTGAATATTGTATGCGTTGAACGCGGCGCGCAAGCGGCGGGCAAAAGCAAGTGCGTGCTCACCATCCCCGTGAAGACACACCGTTTGCGCCACCACTTTCGCCCACTCGCCGGTAATGCTTTTGACTCGCCCGGACTGCACCATCTCCAGGGTTTGCGCCAGAGACTGTTCTTCGTCATCGATAAGCGCCCCTGGCTGGGTGCGCGGCACCAGACTGCCATCCGCCAGATACCCCCGATCGGCAAACACTTCCTGGCGCGTCGTCAGGCCATAGTGTGCGCCTGCGCGGATCAGTTCACTGCCGGCCAGTCCCACCAGAATCAACGCCGGATCGCAGACATGCACCGCCCTGGCGATAGCATCTGCCAGTTGCGCGTCTTTGGCCGCCTGGTTATACAACATGCCGTGCGGTTTGACGTGGCGCATCACGCCGCCTTCCGCCTTTGCGATCGACGCCAGCGCGCCAATTTGATACAGCGTTTGGGCATACACCGTTTCCGGCGGTAGCGTCATGGCGGTGCGACCAAAGTTTTCCCGATCCGGAAAACTGGGGTGCGCGCCAATCGCTACGCCATTTTTTAGTGCTTCGCGTACGCTGACCAGCATGGTTTGCGCATCGCCCGCGTGAAATCCGCAGGCAATATTGGCAGAGGAGACCAGCGTGAGCAGTTCTCTGTCGCTGGCGCAGCCTTCACCTAAGTCTGCATTGAGGTCAATTTTCATCACTGAGCCGCCATGTGAGCTGTTCCAGGTAACGTTGCTGATCCCGGCGCGCTTTTAGCGCCTCTTCCAGCGAACACTGAACGAAATGAATCGGCTGTCCGAGGGGAATTTGCGCCAGGTGGTACATATCGGCTTCGATAATGCAGGCGATCCGCGGATAGCCGCCCGTTGTCTGAGCATCATTCATCAGGACTATCGGCTGACCGTTATGCGGCACCTGCACGACGCCAGGCAGTAAACCGTGGGACATCAGTTCACGATCCGTGATGCGTGTTAACGGCTGCCCCTGCAAACGATAGCCCATCCGGTTACTTTGCGGGCTGAGTTGCCAGGGCGAGCGCCAGAATGCCTCCTGCGAGGCCGTATCAAATTCATGATATTCCGGGCCAGGCAGCGCGCGGATCCAGTTCCCCCACAGCAGTTGCTTAACCCCCTGCGGGCCGCTGAATTGCCGCGCCGGTTTCCCGGTTGCCAGGCGGTCTCCGTCTTTTAACAGACGCCCCTCCAGGCCGCCGATCCCCACTTTCAGATCGGTGCTGCATGAGCCCATCACCGGTGGGACATCAATCCCGCCCGCGATAGCCAAATAACTGCGCATCCCGTGCTGTGGTCGTTTTAGCGTCAGTCGCTGTCCTGCCTTCATCGGCAACCGCCAGCCTGTCCAGACGGGTTTGTCGTCCAGTCGCGCCTCGCAGCTTGCGCCGGTCAGCGCAAACCAGCCGTCCGCCATAAACTCCACCACCAGTTGCCCCAGCGTCACTTCTAGCGCCGCGGCATTGGCATCATTGCCCACCAGCAGATTGGCGATGTGCAACGCCGGTTTATCCAGCGCACCACAATGGCTAATCCCGGACTGACGAAAACCCTGCCGTCCGCCATCTTGTACGGAGGTGTACAGACCCGCACGAATAATATTCAGCATACGCCCTCCTTCTGCGGCACAAATCGCACACTGTCTCCGGGACGCAGCAGAATCGGTTCATCCCGCATAGGGTCGAACAGTTTTAGCGAGGTATGACCGATCAACTGCCAGCCGCCCGGTGTCGACAAGGGGTAAATCCCCGTTTGCGCGCCGCCGATACCCACGGAACCTGCCGGAACAAGCAGGCGTGGTTCCGCACGTCGCGGGGTATGTAATTGTTCCGGTAAATTCCCAAGATAGGGAAACCCAGGCTGAAAACCTAAAAACCAGACCACGTACTCGACGGACGAATGCAGTTCAACCACCTGTTTCTCACTCAGGCCGCTGTGTCGGGCCACCTCGGCCAGATCCGGTCCCCCAGTACCGCCGTAAGTGACCGGAATTTCAATAAAACGTGAGTCAGGCTCCAGCGCCACACTCTCTTCCCACCAGCGCTGCAGGCGCTCTATGGCATCCAGCGCCAGCGTTTGCGGCTCATGCAAAATAACCGTGATATTGTTCATTCCCGGTATGGCTTCCGCCACATTCGGCATCTCGGCCAGACGCTGTGTCAGCCGCCAGATGCGTTTTTGCGTGGCCAGGGTGACCGGCGGCTCAAGTTCGAGAACCACCGCCGTTTCACCCAACAGATAACAACGCGCTCGTTGCACTTTCATCCCTCTTAGAGTTGTTTAGGCCGGATTGGGAATATCAATAAAGGTAACGTCCAGGCTGGTGTTTTCAGTCAGCCATTCGCTTAGCGCACGAATACCGCCACGCTCGGTCGCGTGATGCCCGGCGGCATAAAAATGCAGTCCCTGTTCACGCGCGGAATGAATCGTCTGTTCAGACACTTCGCCCGTAATAAATGCATCGACGCCAAAACGGGCGGCGCTGTCAATAAAGCTTTGACCGCCACCAGTACACCACGCCACACGCTGAACCGTATCCGGCCCGGTATCCCCGCACCATAATGGTTTACGTCCCAGACGCGCTTCAATCCATGATGCCAGCTCCAGTCCCGGAACCGGCATCGCCAGTTCGCCCCACGGTACTAACGGCTCAATCTCACCCATCACGGTGATCCCGAGCAACGCCGCGAGTTGTGCGTTGTTGCCCAGTTCAGGATGGGCATCCAGCGGCAGGTGCCAGCCGTAGAGGTTAATATCATGGGTCAGCAGGGTTTTCAGGCGGTTACGCTTCATTCCACGAATAACCGGCGATTCCCCTTTCCAGAAGTAACCATGATGAACGATAACCGCATCTGCCTGCAGGCGGACGGCTTCGTCAAGCAACGCCTGGCTTGCCGTTACACCGGTCACGATTTTTTGTACCGTCGTTTTTCCTTCAACCTGCAATCCATTCGGCGCGTAATCACTGATGGCCGCACTGTTTAGTTTTTCGTTGATCAGATGTTCCAGTTCAGTGTTTTTCATCATTGTTCCCTTCTTAATGTATTCATTACGTTAAAATAGCGTTCTCCCGTCAGTTCGTCGATAGCCATTTTTTTGACATATTGATAAACAATAGCGCCGTTTTAAGACGAGATTTTCATGCTGTGCGGCGGGGTGCTGGCCTGGTAGTGATGGGGTTTGCTGAACGGTTTATCGATCCGGTGGCGGTCGAATCCTGACCTCATTCTGCCCGACGCGTAACGCCTGTCGGGCATCGTCCTCTTCTATGCGCCGCCTTTTCGCGCGGCGTCATACGCCGCCAGCGTTTCTAATCGCGCCTGTTTGTGATCCACAATCGGGTGCGGGTAATCCAGCGTAACACCGTCTTTCTGCGCCCACGTCCAGGGGGCGTGGATGGCTTTTCCGGGTACGTTGCGCAATTCCGGCAGCCACCGGCGAATAAAGTCGCCGTCACGGTCAAATTTTTCGCCCTGCGTCGTCGGGTTAAAAATGCGAAAGTACGGCGCGGCATCGGTGCCGGTCGAAGCGGCCCACTGCCAGCCACCGTTGTTGGCGGCAAGATCGCCATCGATAAGCTGCGACATGAAATAGCGCTCCCCTTCCCGCCAGTCGATCAGCAGGTCTTTCACTAAAAAGCTGGCGGTAATCATCCGTAAACGATTGTGCATCCATCCTGTTGCATTGAGCTGGCGCATCGCGGCATCCACGATGGGATAGCCCGTTTTCCCTTCCTGCCACGCCTGAAAATGCGCGTCGTTACGGCTCCACTGCACGCGATCGGTCCAGTGAATGAACGGACGGTGTTGACACAGCCGCGGATAAAAGGTGATCAAATGCCGATAAAATTCACGCCAGATAAGCTCATTCAGCCAGACGCTTCCCGCGCCGCCATCTACGGCCTGGGGCTGCTCCGCCAGTAAGCGATGCAGACACTGACGCGGCGAGAGTCCACCGGTCGCCAGGCTCGCGGATAACCGACTGGTACCGTCAAGGGCCGGAAAGTCCCGTAACTGCTCATAGCTTTTCGCCGTCTGCTGGCAAAACTGACGCAACTGCGCGATGGCCGCCTTTTCCCCGGCAGGGAAAAACGTCGGGTCGAACTCCTGCTGTGGCATAGTCAATGTCAACGGCGTGACGTCGCACGACATTGCCCCACCGTCACGGCGCTCAGGTGCCGCAACACACGCTGGCATCTCCTCTTTAAGTCGCTTTAGCCAGGCGTTTTTAAAGGGGGTAAACACTTTGTACATGTCGTGATTGCCGGTCATCACCGCGCCGGGCGGCAATATCACGCTGTCATCAAATCCTTCACAGACAACATGGCTTAGGGCGCGTTCTACCGCAGCATCACGCTGGCGTTCATTCACTTCATACTGGTAGTTGTAAAACAGATGGCTGACGTCATGTTGCTGGCATACTTCAGCCACCACGCCAACGCTGGCCGCGAAATCATCCACTTCACGAAACAGCAGCGGGATGCCTTTCTCCGCCAGCGCAATTTGCAACGCGTTGAGTTGGGCATTCACCAACGCCGCCTGACGTGGGGACATGTCGTGCGCTGCCCACTGGGCCGGGGTGGAGATGAACATTGCCAGCACCTGCGCCGAACGATCCCGGCAGGCGGCAGCTAAAGCCAGATTATCATGCAGACGTAAATCACGACGAAACCAGACCAGATGGGTGGTCATAACACTCCTGAATCAGTAATACGTTTAGCTTCCGTAGCGCAAACGCAGGGCCTCAGGCCAGGGATCAAAGTAACGTTGCCCACAAAGGTAGGCATCCGGATACTCCGCCATATAGTGTTTGAGTAACGTGATAGGCGCAAGCAGCGGTTGTGTCGCGCGGCGATACCCCTCGATCAGCGCGGTCAGTTCCTGACGTTGACGGGGGTTCAATTGGTTACGGAAATATCCCTGAACATGCATCAGAACATTGGTGTGATTACGCCGGGTGGCGGGGTGCGAGAGCAGCGTCATCAGCCGCAGGCGATACTCTGCAAAATAAACGTCCAGATCCGGCCAGTCGTGAATGGCCGCCACAAAACGCCCCAGTTCCCGATACTCCGGTTGTGAATGCGCCAGCAGCAGCAGTTTGTAGCGGCTGTGATAGCCCAACAGCGCCGCGCGGGTCAGTCCCTGTTGGCGAATGTCATTCAGTTCATGCAGCGCATAGATACGTTCGACAAAGTTTTCACGAAGTTGCGGATCGTGCAGCCGCCCGTCCTCTTCCACCGGCAGCCACGGAAAGGTTTCCATTAAAATCGAGGTGTAGATCCCGCGCCCGGCTTTACGGTTGTTTTTGCTGTCAGCATCGTAGACACGTACGCGCTCCATCCCGCAACTGGGCGATTTGGCGCAAACGATGTATCCGCACAAATGTTCGAATCCGGCAATACGCGCATGGCTGAACGTGGTCATGGCATCGGTCAGATTCCCTTCCCGCTTATCGCTAAAGCGTAACGCGAGGGCACCGTCTTCATCTTTTACCAGTCGCAATGCGGGTCTGGGTACAGGCAGGCCGATCGCCATTTCCGGGCATACCGCTTCAAAATGAACCCAGGGGGATAACGTTTCAACGGCAAACGCCAGTCGTTTATGCCCGCCATCAAAACGAACCGTATCGCCCAATAAACAGGCGCTGATGCCGACAGGGATTTTCTCACTCATCACAGCTCCTTTTTCGTGCCTGAGATAAGTGTAGACATAAGGGACGCTACATTGCGGGGGGAGTGCGGGTCAATTAAGGAATGAGGGAGAACCTTTTACTCTGGCGAAGGGTGACGTTCACCTTATGTCCACGGCTTCTCTGCAATCACCACACCTGTGAACGAGCAAGGGAGGCTCGATAGCCCCCCTTAACCCGTTCACGGGAAATGAGATACCAGAGAAGCGAAGAACGTGAAGTGAACGGAACCCTTCGCAAAACCAGCATCTTGCCTTTTCAGGCGACGATCAATTAATAAAAATCACAGGTGGCTTTTTCAGCCTGATCCATCCACACCGGCTTATCGCTGGTTTTCGACCAGACGCGATGCAGATAGCTATAAAAACGGGCGCGATCTTTCCAGAACAACATCACCGGCAGCGCCAGTACACCAGCCACAACGGCAAAAGTACGGCGTAACAAGACAATGTGTGCAGGATATTCTTTATAGAGTTCCATACTTTTCTCCCCTTTATCTGGCCGGTGAAACGCACCGGAAAAATGAACTTGGTTAACTGATGAAAAGAGTATCGCTTTTCGTGTAATTTTACTACTCATCCGACCACTTATTTTTAGCTATTTAGGCCTTATTTACATTCACCGCCGTAATTAAGTTACAAAAAAGTTAAATTAAAACTAACCATTAGTTAAATAATGGTCTTTTTCATTTTTATACTTTTTTTATACCCGCCCCCCGGATTTTTGCGAAATCTTTGCAACCAAAATCCTACCCTCTGGATATCAAAACAAATGCCACGGGAGGTGCTCTGTGAGTACAGGCTTGATAATCGGCATCGGGCTGGTTTTCTTGTTATTGGTTTATCTGGTGTATGCCTTGATTAATGCGGAGGCATTCTGATGGCCGCTTCAGGATTTTTACTCATTGCCAGCTTTTTACTGGTGCTGTTTGTGGTCGCCAGACCTTTAGGGTCTGGACTGGCCAGGCTTATCAATAATACACCGCTACCGGGCGTCGGCGGCGTCGAACGCCTGCTCTGGCGGGGTCTGGGGATCCCGACTGAAGAGATGAACTGGCAGCGCTATTTGCTGGCTCTCCTCATGCTGAATTTACTGGGGCTGGCGGTGTTGTTTTTGATGCTGCTTGGGCAAAACCTGCTGCCGTTCAACCCACAGCAACTGCCGGGCCTCTCCTGGCATCTGGCGCTGAATACGGCGGTCAGTTTTGTCACCAATACCAACTGGCAGTCTTATAGCGGGGAGACCACCCTGAGCTACTTCAGTCAGATGGTCGGGCTTACGGTACAGAACTTCCTCTCCGCCGCGACCGGTATTGCGGTGATCTTCGCGCTGATCCGCGCCTTTATGCGCCAGAACATCAGCACGCTGGGTAATGCCTGGATGGATCTGGTCCGCATTACATTGTGGATACTGCTGCCTGTTTCGCTGCTCATTGCGCTGTTCTTTGTTCAGCAAGGCGCACTGCAAAACCTTTCCCCTTATCAGCCTTTCGTCACCCTCGAAGGGGCAAAACAGATCCTGCCGATGGGCCCGGTGGCCTCGCAGGAGGCGATAAAAGTGCTCGGCACTAACGGAGGCGGGTTCTTCAATGCCAACTCATCACACCCGTTTGAGAACCCTACGGCGCTGACCAACATGGTACAGATGCTGGCGATCTTTTTGATCCCGACCGCGCTGTGCTTTGCGTTTGGCGATGCCGTGGGCGATCGCCGACAGGGACGCACCCTGCTGTGGGCAATGTCGCTGATTTTTGTGGTCTGCGTGGCGGTGGTGATGTGGGCGGAAGTCCAGGGTAATCCCCATCTGTTGTCGCTGGGCGCTGACAGCAGCATCAACATGGAAGGCAAAGAGAGCCGCTTTGGGGTCCTGGTCAGTAGCCTGTATGCGGTGGTGACGACAGCGGCGTCCTGCGGCGCGGTCATTGCCATGCACGACTCCTTCACCGCACTGGGCGGTATGGTGCCGATGTGGCTGATGCAGATTGGCGAAGTGGTCTTCGGCGGCGTTGGCTCTGGTCTCTACGGCATGCTGCTGTTTGTGCTGCTGGCGGTGTTTATCGCCGGGTTGATGATTGGCCGTACGCCGGAGTATTTGGGTAAGAAAATCGACGTGCGCGAAATGAAAATGACCGCGCTGGCGATTCTGGTCACGCCCGCGCTGGTTCTGCTCGGTACCGCACTCGCCATGATGACGGACGCCGGACGCAGCGGCATGTTAAACCCGGGTCCACACGGTTTCAGCGAAGTGCTGTATGCCGTCTCGTCCGCCGCAAACAATAACGGTAGCGCCTTCGCGGGCCTCAGCGCCAACTCCCCTTTCTGGAACTGCCTGCTGGCGTTCTGCATGTTTGTGGGTCGATTCGGCGTGATTATTCCGGTGATGGCGATTGCCGGATCGCTGGTGAGTAAAAAAATCCAGCCCGCCAGTCCCGGCACATTACCCACGCACGGCGCGTTATTTGTCGGGCTGCTGGTCGGTACGGTGCTGCTGGTCGGCGCGTTGACCTTTATTCCTGCCCTGGCGCTTGGTCCGGTGGCAGAACACCTCTCTTTACGTTGAGCGATGTGGAGCACATTGTTATGAGTCGCAAACAACTGGCGCTGTTCGAACCCTCCCTGGTCGCTCAGGCGCTTCTCGATGCCGTGAAAAAGTTAAATCCTCACGCACAATGGCGCAACCCGGTGATGTTCATCGTCTGGATTGGCAGTCTGTTGACCACTCTGATTACGGTAGCCATCGCAACCGGACATATGCCGGGCAATCCGCTTTTTACGGGCGCTATCAGCCTGTGGCTGTGGGTGACGGTGCTGTTCGCCAATTTCGCCGAGGCGCTGGCAGAAGGACGCAGCAAAGCCCAGGCCAACAGCCTGAAAGGCGTTAAAAAAACGGCATTTGCCCGCAAACTGCGTGAGCCGAAATATGGCGCAAAAATGGACCACGTCCCGGCGGATGAACTGCGTAAAGGCGACATTGTGCTGGTAGAAGCTGGCGATATTATTCCCTGCGACGGCGAGGTTATCGAAGGCGGCGCGTCGGTGGACGAAAGCGCCATCACAGGGGAGTCAGCACCGGTTATCCGTGAGTCTGGCGGCGATTTCGCCTCCGTAACCGGCGGGACGCGTATTCTTTCCGACTGGCTGGTCATCGAATGTAGCGTCAACCCCGGCGAGACGTTCCTCGACCGGATGATCGCCATGGTGGAAGGCGCACAGCGGCGCAAAACGCCCAACGAAATTGCGCTCACTATCCTGCTGATTGCGCTGACCATCGTCTTTTTACTGGCGACGGCTACTCTGTGGCCCTTTACCATCTGGGGCGGAAACGCGGTCAGCGTGACGGTACTGGTCGCCCTGCTGGTGTGCCTGATCCCCACCACCATCGGGGGGCTACTTTCGGCAATCGGGGTGGCGGGGATGAGCCGAATGCTGGGGGCAAACGTGATCGCCACCAGCGGTCGTGCGGTGGAAGCCGCCGGTGACGTGGATGTCTTGCTGCTGGATAAAACCGGCACCATTACCCTCGGCAACCGTCAGGCCTCCGATTTTCTGCCCGCCCAGGGGGTAGACGAAAAAACGCTGGCCGACGCCGCACAGCTTTCTTCTCTGGCGGACGAGACGCCGGAGGGCCGCAGTATCGTCATTCTCGCCAAACAACGCTTTAATTTGCGCGTCCGCGACGTTCAGTCATTGCATGCCACCTTTGTGCCGTTTACCGCCCAAAGCCGCATGAGCGGAATCAATATTGATAACCGGATGATTCGTAAAGGTTCGGTGGATGCTATTCGTCGCCACGTTGAAGCCAACGGCGGTCATTTTCCTGCCGACGTCGAACAGAAAGTGGATAACGTCGCCCGCCTTGGCGCCACGCCGCTGGTGGTCGTCGAAGGCTCCCGCGTGCTCGGCGTGATTGCGCTAAAAGATATCGTCAAAGGGGGAATAAAAGAACGCTTCGCCCAGTTGCGTAAAATGGGCATCAAAACGGTGATGATCACCGGCGACAACCGTCTGACGGCGGCGGCGATTGCGGCGGAAGCCGGTGTTGATGACTTCCTTGCGGAAGCCACGCCGGAAGCAAAACTGGCGCTGATCCGCCAGTACCAGGCGGAAGGTCGTCTGGTGGCGATGACCGGGGATGGCACCAACGATGCCCCCGCGCTGGCCCAGGCCGACGTTGCGGTGGCGATGAACTCGGGCACCCAGGCGGCGAAAGAAGCGGGCAACATGGTGGATCTGGACTCTAACCCCACCAAGCTGATTGAAGTGGTCCACATTGGTAAACAGATGCTGATGACGCGCGGTTCGCTAACCACGTTCAGTATCGCCAATGACGTGGCGAAATATTTCGCGATTATTCCGGCTGCCTTTGCAACGACCTATCCGCAGTTGAATGCCCTGAACGTGATGCACCTGCATTCGCCGGATTCGGCGATCCTCAGTGCGGTCATTTTTAACGCGCTGGTCATTGTGTTTCTGATCCCGCTGGCGCTGAAAGGCGTGAGCTACAAGCCGTTATCCGCGTCAGCCATGCTGCGCCGCAACTTGTGGATTTATGGTCTGGGCGGTCTGGTTGTGCCGTTTATCGGCATCAAGGTGATTGATTTACTGCTGACCCTGCTGGGTCTGGTGTGAGGTTTCTGATGACTGGGTTTCGTCCTGCATTATCCACGTTACTGTTTCTGACTGTTATCACCGGCGGCGTTTATCCGTTGCTGACGACCACCCTGAGCCAGTGGTGGTTCCCTGACCAGGCCAACGGTTCGCTCATTCGCGAGGGCAACAGCGTGCGCGGTTCCGCGCTGATAGGCCAGGCATTTACCCGCGACGGTTATTTTCAGGGACGTCCGTCCGCCACGGCTGAAATGCCCTATAATCCAATGGCTTCGGGTGGTAGCAATCTGGCTGTCAGCAATCCTGAGCTGGATAAGCAACTACAGAGCCGTATTGCCGCGTTGCGCGCCGCTAACCCACAGGCCAGCCCAACGGTGCCGGTGGAACTGGTGACCGCCTCCGCCAGTGGTCTGGACATTAATCTGACGCCCGCCGCAGTGGCGTGGCAGATCCCGCGCGTCGCGAAAGCGCGTCAACTGCCCGTTGAAGAGGTGGCGCAGCTGGTTGCAAAATATACGCAAAAACCGCTGGTCAGCTTTATCGGGCAGCCGGTAGTAAACATTGTTGAACTCAACCTGGCGCTGGATGCGTCACAGGGGCACTAAGCGACATGAATGACGAACCCTTGCGTCCTGACCCGGATCGCCTGCTGGAGCAGACCAGCGCCCCCCACAGGGGAAAGCTGAAAATATTCTTCGGTGCCTGCGCGGGCGTCGGTAAAACATGGGCGATGCTGGCAGAAGCACAGCGGTTACGGGCGCAAGGGCTGGATATCTTGATCGGCGTGGTGGAAACCCACGGGCGCAAAGAGACCGCCGCGCTGCTGGAGGGACTCGCCATCCTCCCGCTCAAACGCCATGCGCATCGTGGACGGCATATCAACGACTTTGATCTCGATGCCGCCCTCGCCCGCCGTCCGGCACTGATACTGATGGATGAACTGGCGCACAGTAACGCGCCTGGCTCACGTCACCCCCGTCGCTGGCAGGATATCGAAGAACTGCTGGAGGCGGGGATCGATGTTTTTACCACCGTGAACGTTCAGCATCTGGAAAGTCTGAACGACGTCGTCAGCGGCGTGACGGGGATTCACGTTCGTGAAACCGTCCCCGACCCGTTCTTTGATGCTGCCGACGAAGTGGTGTTGGTCGACCTTCCTCCCGACGATCTTCGCCAGCGCCTCAACGAAGGTAAAGTCTATATCGCCGGTCAGGCAGAACGGGCTATTGAGCATTTCTTTCGCAAAGGGAACCTGATCGCCCTGCGTGAACTGGCGCTGCGCCGTACCGCCGACCGGGTAGACGACCAGATGCGAGCATGGCGCGACCGCCAGGGTGAAGAAAAGGTCTGGCATACCCGCGATGCCATACTGCTGTGCATCGGGCATAATACCGGCAGCGAAAAACTGGTACGCGCAGCGGCCCGCCTGGCTTCACGACTTGGCAGCATCTGGCACGCGGTATATGTGGAAACGCCCGCGCTGCACCGGTTACCGGAAAAACAACGACGTGCGATCCTCAGCGCGCTGCGACTGGCCCAGGAGCTGGGCGCTGAAACCGCCACGCTTTCCGACCCTTCTGAAGAGAAAGCCGTCGTGCGCTATGCCAGAGAACATAATCTTGGCAAAATCGTCATGGGGCGCCCCACCACACGCCGCTGGTGGCGCAGCGATTCGTTTGCCGAGCGGCTGGCAAAACGCGCGCCGGATCTCGATCAGGTCATTGTTGCGCTGGATGAGCCGCCCACCCGCCCTCTGGCGCACGCCCCCGACACCCGCACCTTTAAAGACAAATGGCGGGTACAAATTCAGGGCTGCATCGTCGCCGCCGCACTTTGTGCCTTCACGACCCTTATCGCCATGCAGTGGCTGGTGGCCTTCGACGCCGCGAACCTGGTGATGCTGTATCTGCTGGGTGTGGTCGTGATCGCCCTTTTTTATGGTCGCTGGCCGTCGGTAGTGGCGACCGTGATTAACGTGGTCAGTTTCGACCTCTTCTTTATTGCTCCCCGCGGTACCCTCGCCGTCTCTGACGTACAGTATCTGTTGACCTTTGCCGTGATGCTAACGGTCGGTTTGGTGATTGGGAATCTGACGGCCGGGGTTCGTTATCAGGCCCGCGTCGCCCGCTACCGGGAACAACGCACCCGCCATCTTTACGAAATGTCGAAAGCGCTGGCAGTCGGGCGTAGCAGGCTGGATATCGCGACCACCAGCGAGCAGTTTATCGCCTCCACATTTCAGGCGCGCAGTCAGCTTTTACTGCCCGATGAAAACGGCAAGCTGAGGCCTCTGACGCAGCAACAGGGCATCACGCCCTGGGATGACGCCATCGCCCAGTGGAGCTTTGATAAGGGCCAGCCTGCCGGTGCGGGGACTGACACCTTGCCCGGCGTGCCGTATCAGATCCTGCCCTTAAAAAGTGCGGATAAAACGCACGGTCTGGTGGTTGTCGAGCCGGACAATCTTCGCCAGTTGATGATCCCGGAACAGCAGCGTCTGCTGGAAACATTCACCCTGCTGGTCGCCAGCGCCCTTGAACGTCTGATGCTCACGGCCAGTGAAGAACTGGCCCGGCTCGCCAGCGAACGCGAAAGCCTGCGTAATGCCCTGCTCGCTGCGCTTTCTCACGATTTACGCACGCCGCTGACCGTGCTGTTTGGTCAGGCGGAAATCCTGACTCTCGATCTGGCGAGCGAAGGATCATCCCATGCCCGCCAGGCCAATGAGATCCGCCAGCATGTGCTCAACACCACGCGGCTGGTCAATAATCTGCTGGATATGGCGCGCATTCAGTCTGGTGGGTTTAATCTTAAGAAGGAGTGGCTGACGCTGGAAGAGGTGGTTGGCAGCGCACTGCAAATGCTGGAGCCGGGATTAGCACATCCGATCAATCTGTCGCTGCCGGAGCCGCTAACGCTTATTCACGTAGACGGCCCGCTGTTTGAACGTGTGCTGATCAATTTGCTGGAAAATGCGGTTAAATACGCTGGTGTACAGGCCACGATCGGCATTGATGCCCATATTGAAGGGGATCACCTGACTCTGGATGTGTGGGACAACGGTGCAGGCATCCCAGAAGGGCAAGAGCACAGCATCTTTGATAAGTTCGCCCGCGGAAATAAAGAGTCTGCGGTACCGGGCGTTGGGCTGGGTCTGGCGATTTGCCAGGCGATTGTCGAGGTGCACGGCGGTACCATCGCGGCGCAGAATCGACCGCAGGGCGGTGCCTGTTTCCGTGTTACACTGCCACAAGAATCTCCCCCTGAACTTGAAGATTTTCATGAGGATATGTGACAAACGTTCTGATTGTTGAAGATGAGCAGGCCATTCGTCGTTTTCTGCGTACCGCGCTGGAAGGCGACGGACTGCGTGTCTATGAAGCCGATACGCTGCAGCGCGGTTTACTGGAAGCCGCAACGCGAAAACCCGACCTTATCATTCTCGATCTTGGTTTACCGGATGGCGACGGCATTGATTTTATTCGCGATCTGCGCCAGTGGAGCGTAATCCCCGTCATCGTGCTCTCTGCCCGCAGTGAAGAGAGCGACAAAATCGCCGCGCTGGATGCCGGTGCCGATGATTATCTGAGTAAACCCTTTGGTATTGGCGAACTGCAGGCGCGTTTACGTGTCGCTTTACGTCGCCATTCCGCCAGCCCTTCTCCCGATCCGGTCGTCTGTTTTTCCGACGTGAAGGTGGATCTGACCTCAAGACTTGTGCATCGCGGCGAAGAAGAGATCCACCTGACCCCGATTGAATTTCGCCTGCTGGCGGTGATGTTAAATAATGCGGGAAAAGTATTAACCCAACGCCAGTTGTTGAATCAGGTTTGGGGGCCGAATGCCGTCGAACATAGCCACTATCTGCGTATTTATATGGGGCATTTACGTCAGAAGCTGGAGCAGGACCCAACCCGTCCTCGTCACTTAATTACCGAGACAGGAATCGGTTATCGGTTTATGCCATGAAAATGGGATGAAAAAAAGGAGCCTTATTGGCTCCTTTCTTCATTTAGGCAATTGTGTGTTTAGGCGTTTTTCAGCACTTCACTAACAATTTCAACGGCTTCTTTCTCGATCTGTTTGCGATGTTCTTCACCGAGGAAACTTTCACAGTAGATCTTGTAAGCGTCTTCGGTTCCGGACGGACGCGCAGCAAACCAGCCGTTGTCGGTCATCACTTTCAGACCGCCAATGGATGCGCCGTTGCCAGGTGCCGCCGTCAGACGTGCAGTGATCGGATCGCCCGCAAGCATGCTGGCGCTGACCATTTCCGGAGACAGTTTGGACAATGCCGCTTTCTGAGCGGACGTTGCAGCTGCCTGCAAACGGTTATAGCTCGGCGCGCCAAAGCGAGCCGCCAGTTCGTTGTAGTGTTCCTGCGGGTTTTTACCCGTAACCGCGGTGATTTCCGCCGCCAGCAGACACATGATGATGCCGTCTTTGTCGGTAGACCACGGGGTACCGTCAAAACGCAGGAAAGATGCTCCCGCGCTCTCTTCACCACCGAAGCCGAAGCTGCCGTCGAACAGACCGTCAACAAACCATTTAAAACCTACCGGCACTTCTACCAGTTTACGGCCTAAATCGTTCACCACACGGTCAATCATCGCAGAAGACACCAGCGTTTTACCAACTGCGACATCTTTGCCCCACTGCGGACGATGCTGGAACAGGTAGTTGATGGCAACCGCCAGGTAATGGTTCGGGTTCATCAGCCCTGCTGGCGTGACGATGCCGTGACGGTCATAGTCCGGATCGTTGGCAAACGCCAGATCGAACTTATCACGCAGCGCCAGCAGACCAGCCATCGCACACTCGGAGGAGCAGTCCATACGGATCGCGCCGTCTTTATCCAGGTGCATAAAGCGGAAAGTCTGATCAACCTGATCGTTCACAATGGTCAGGTTGAGTTTGTAATGCTCGGCAATACGCTTCCAGTATTCGATACCGGAGCCGCCCAGCGGATCGACGCCCAACGTCAGGCCCGCTTTTTGAATCGCCGCCATATCGACGATATCCGCCAGCCCTTCAACGAATGGCTGCACCAGATCCTGCTCTTTCACATGACCAGAGGCCATTGCCGCATCCAGTGAAATGCGCTTCACGCCTTTCAGGCCATCCGCGAGCAGCGCGTTAGCCCTGTCTTCCACCACTTTAGTGACGTTGGTATCCGCCGGGCCGCCATTGGGCGGATTGTATTTAATGCCGCCATCTTCCGGCGGGTTGTGGGACGGCGTAATCACGATGCCGTCAGCCAGCGGACCGCCTTTTTTGTTATGGACCAGGATTGCATTCGAAACCGCAGGCGTCGGCGTAAAGCCGTTGTTTTCCTGAACAATGACATCGACACCGTTCGCCGCCAGCACTTCCAGAACGGAAATAAAGGCTGGCTCAGACAGCGCATGAGTATCTTTACCCACATAGCAAGGGCCTGTGATGCCGTTTTTCGCACGCTCTTCCGCAATCGCCTGGGCAATGGCCAGAATGTGCAGTTCATTAAAACTATGACGACCGGCGCTGCCGCGATGCCCGGAAGTCCCGAACTTCACCGCGTGCTCCGCATTCCCTGCTTCCGGTTTCAATACATAGTATTGCGCCGTCAGTTGGGCGACATTAATTAAATCACTCTGTTGCGCAGGCTGACCTGCACGCTTGTGGATTGCCATTGCCTGGTCCTTTTAATGCAACGTTTAGATTGTTCCGCAAACCTTTTCAATCAATTCCGCCGGGAATTGCATTGATTGCATGATGTGTTCAATCATGCTGCATTTACGGCCGGTGTTGGTGTTGGTGATCACCCAATACGGCGTGCCTGGCACGTGTTTCGGCTTGGTTTGATTACCATTTTTCAGCAGAGTCTGCTCGTCTGCCGCAAAGTATACGCGCGTACGACCGTGCAACGATTCCGTCGCCTCAGCAAACGCGTTGTGATCCAGTGAGTAAAGTGTAGACAGTACCAGCATAAAGCGATTTACCGCTTTCTTCTGCTCCGCATATTCATCGGAGAGCAGAAGTTCACGCATGGCGCGCACTTTATCTTTTACGGGGTTGACCGGCTTCGCTTCAACGATAGCGGGTTGCGCTATGCGCACCTCTTTCGCCGCCGGAGTGACAGGCTGTGATGCGGCGGAAAATTTCAACATACGCCGTAAAATGTCGGATGCGCTCTCGCCGATATGCTTGGTGTGGCTGGCAATATAGCTATAGAGTTCATCATCAACTTCAATCGTTTTCATCTTAATCCAGTGCGGTGTCTTATCTGAATACAAGTCGTTGGGATTATAGGGGCAAATCCCAACAGCGGATAGCGTCAAGCCAGGCTGTCAGAAAAACTCGGAGTAAACCGTAGTTGTTGCAGCCCCGTGGCAGAATGGTCAACATAATACCCTAACCCGACAGAGCGAAAAAAAGAACTTTGCCATGAAATTGAACATCCGAGCGCAATCTGCACAAAAGCTGCACAATAATTCTCCCATCGTCCTTGTTCACGGCTTGTTTGGTAGCCTTGATAACCTCGGCATACTGGCGCGCGATCTTGTAGAGGATCACGACATCATCCAGGTTGATATGCGAAACCACGGTCTTTCTCCCCGTTCACCGGAGATGAATTACCCGGCGATGGCGCAGGATCTGCTGGATACTCTGGACGCCGCGAGTATCGAAAAAGCCACCTTTATTGGTCACTCAATGGGCGGAAAAGCCGTTATGGCGCTGACCGCACTGGCCCCGGATCGTATTGATCAACTGGTGGCGATTGATATTGCGCCGGTTGATTATCACGTGCGCCGCCACGATGAGATCTTTGCTGCAATCAACGCGGTGACCGAATCTGACGCGCAGACACGCCAGCAGGCGGCAGCCGTCATGCGTCAGCACCTCCAGGAAGAAGGGGTTATCCAGTTCCTGTTAAAGTCGTATGTCGATGGCGAGTGGCGCTTTAATGTGCCCGTATTGTGGGAGCAGTACCCACATATCGTAGGGTGGGAAACCATTCCCGCCTGGGATCATCCGGCACTGTTCATCCCTGGCGGTAATTCGCCTTACGTCACCGAGGCCTATCGTCACGATTTACTGACCCAATTTCCTCAGGCCCGGGCGCATGTGATTGCGGGTGCCGGCCATTGGGTGCATGCGGAAAAACCGGATGCCGTGCTGCGCGCGATACGCCGGTATCTGGCGGATAAGGCTAACTGATTAAAAACTCAGCGTCCGCGCGCGATTACGTGCGTGGACGTTGGCGTGCCTCACTCGCTGATGTATGATGGCGCGCTATCCATCCGGGCACACGCCTGGCTGATTGTTTCCCCGAAGTCACCAAAATCATGGCCAAAGAACAAACGGACCGTACGACATTAGATCTGTTCGCGCACGAGCGTCGCCCGGGACGACCCAAAACCAATCCGCTTTCGCGTGATGAACAGCTACGCATTAATAAGCGTAATCAGCTTAAACGCGACAAGGTTCGTGGGCTTAAGCGTGTCGAACTGAAGCTGAATGCTGATGCCGTGGATGCGCTGAATGAACTGGCGGAAGCACGCAATATGAGCCGTAGTGAGCTCATTGAAGAGATGCTGACAAACCAGCTTATCTCGCTGCGTGGCCAGGGGTCTGTCTGAATTTCTGCTCTAAATCATAAATCGTGTAGCACAGAGTGCAGTCCTGCGTGTTTGCTGTTTCCGCATGCCTGACTGATCTGCTATGATTGCCCTTATCCGTGGGCAATACGCCACCACCATTTCAATAAGTTTCAAGAGGTTATTTTACTCATGGCAATCACTGGCATCTTTTTCGGCAGCGACACCGGTAATACCGAAAATATCGCAAAAATGATTCAAAAACAGCTTGGTAAAGACGTTGCCGATGTTCATGACATTGCGAAAAGCAGTAAAGAAGACCTGGAAGGGTATGACATTCTGCTGTTAGGTATTCCGACCTGGTACTACGGTGAAGCACAGTGCGACTGGGATGACTTCTTCCCTACCCTCGAAGACATTGATTTCAATGGTAAACTGGTGGCTCTGTTTGGTTGCGGCGATCAGGAAGACTACGCAGAATACTTCTGCGATGCGCTGGGCACCATCCGCGACATTATCGAACCGCGCGGCGCAACCATCGTAGGCCACTGGCCAACTGCAGGCTATCACTTCGAAGCCTCTAAAGGTCTTGCTGATGACGATCATTTTGTCGGTCTGGCTATCGACGAAGACCGTCAGCCGGAATTGACCGCTGAGCGCGTTGAAAAATGGGTTAAACAGATTTCTGCCGAACTTCATCTCGACGAAATCATCAACGCCTGATTTCGTGCGGCGCAGAAACCATCTGCGCCGCATCAATAAATAAAATCAATCAAAATAATTGCTACAAATTTGTAACTTTCCTGCCCATCCCTGTACAATGTTCGGGTGTTATTCTGGTATTGCACAGTGTGATTGTTGGCAGTACCACGTTTTGATTAATAATATTTGCCCGAGGCTTGCAGTTTTCATTTAGACATGGCAGTTCTATAATGATACGCATTCTCTCAAGTGCAATTTCTGTCACTTCTTTAATGAAGTGAATCGTTTAGTAACAGGACAGATTCCGCATGACTGACAACAATACCGCATTAAAGAAGGCTGGCCTGAAAGTAACGCTTCCTCGTTTAAAAATTCTGGAAGTTCTTCAGGGACCGGATAACCATCACGTCAGTGCGGAAGATTTGTATAAACGTCTGATCGACATGGGTGAAGAAATTGGTCTGGCGACCGTGTATCGCGTGCTGAACCAGTTCGATGACGCCGGTATCGTGACCCGCCACAATTTTGAAGGCGGTAAGTCCGTTTTTGAGCTGACTCAACAGCATCATCATGATCATCTTATTTGCCTCGATTGTGGCAAAGTGATTGAGTTCAGCGATGATTCTATCGAAGCGCGTCAACGTGAAATTGCGACTAAGCATGGTATTCGTTTAACCAACCATAGCCTCTATCTTTACGGTCACTGCGCTGAAGGCGATTGCCGCGAAGACGAACACGCGCACGACGCAAAGTAATATGCCCCCAAAGAGCCAACCACGCGGTTGGCTTTTTTATGCCCATAAAAAAGACCCGCTATCAAAGCAGGTCTTTTTCCCCTTCCGGTAAGTACATTTACTGTACTGTGTTTTTACTGCGAATTTCTTTCCAGATTTTGTCACAATCGGCTTGTACCGCCTGACCATTGCCCGTACGTGTCGCCTGAATACATTGCTGGTAATCCAGTACCCGCACGCTCTCTTCGTTAGCAAACTGCTTATGCTGGTCTTCTTTTTTCAGCACATTTAATACGCTTTGGCAGGCTTCGATTTTTTCCGGTGAACCTTGCGCGGTGTTAATACATGCGCTGTATGCCTCTTTAAGGCGGCTATCTTCCTTAGGTGCAGGAGATTGCGAGCAGGCCACCAGACCTGACGCCATAATGGCGATGAGTAACATTTTTTTCATACAACGGTCCTCAACGATGCGGCAGAGAAATACCCTGCCGCGACTGGCATCAGAAAATAGTGAATGGGGCGATAACCATGAACTTCACGTCACGCTCATCCTGGAAGATGTTGCCATAACCACCGCTCCAGCTCGGGATATTGGAGTGGTTGTCATACTCGGTGAAGTGCAGTTTAAACATGGTGCCTTTGGCACGTCCTTCCTGCATGGTATAAACCGCATCAAGACTGTAGGAGGATTCTTCGATGGTTTTGTTTTTGTCGTAGAACGCATCCGGGTTGCTCTGCCAGGTAGCCGGTTTGGCATCCCAGGCGTAGACGTACGACGCACCCAGCGCCATACCTGGCAGATTCCAGTTCTTCAGGTCATACATCGCGCCGAAGAAGACCGCTTTTTCGCCGTTGGCGTTAAAGTCGGAACGGTTATCCCACCAGACATCCAAACGACCGTTTGAGGAGGCATAGGTCGGCGTCATACGCTGCAAGAAGTAGCCCTGCTGCCCGTCCGCTTTCACCCAGGTTCCTTCCAGACGCAGATCGACCACTTCCGCCACTTTGTAACCGAAAGTCAGTGCCTGCAACCATGCAGTGCCGTCATAGATGTCGTTCACACTGCGATCATCAACTTTATCGCGTGCGCCGTAGAACTGGTAACTGGTGGTAAACGGATTCCCGCCCAGATCGAATTTGTAACTGGCTTTGGCAAAGTACTGATCGACATAACCCTCAGACTGACCAAAGGCAGCCTCAAGAATAAGATCATTTTTGAAATCGTATTTTGCGCCAACGGAGTGGAGATAATCGACTTTGGTCTTTTTATCAGCCTGGTAGAATTTATCCACTTCAATGTGCCATGGCGCTTTATATTCGTTGGCCCACATGTAGGAGAAACTCAACGCGCCCGCATCGCCATAGTCAAAATTGGCTCCAGCTTCTGCCCCTTGATAGGTACCCGGCATAAAGCTCCAGTGCGGCGCTAACAGCGTCTGTCCGGTTGGCTGAATATAACCGGCACGTGCCCAGGTCGGGCCATACTTAAATTTTGCAGCAGCTTTATAAAGACTGACACCACTCTTATCGCCAGAGTAATCTTCGTCATAGCCTTTATTTTTTTTCGAGAATGCAATTTCGTTAGGGTGTCCGCTGTCGTCACTTTCCGCCATTTCAATTGCGGTAAATGCCGCAATATCCAGACCGAACATATCCGCTGCATAACCCGACTGGAAATCCAGGTTGGCGTTCCAGGTCGCGTGTGAAAGGTTGGTTTTGTATTTATCTTCATCCGTGACGTCTTTACGGTCACGCTCACGCTGCCAGTAATAAATGCCGCCTGTTAAGGTCGAATCGTCGATAAAGCCCGCGGCGCTTGCCTGCGGTGCAACCATCCAACCCGACATTGCTGTGATACCGGCGATAGCCAGCGCCAGCGTACTACGTTTGCCACTAAACGTACGCATATGTTAATCCTCTTTGACGTATAAAATGCTGCCGCCAAAGGCGAACAGCTAAAAATAAAAATTAAAAATAGCGCTGAGAAAACCTCATTGACTACAGTGAACAGACTATTTTTCGCGACGCGAATTATCAATCTCTTTCTGTAACCAGTATGTAATAATATGAGCGACCGCACATATTTCATTGCTTTTTGTTACACATTCAGCAAATGCGAAAAATTATCATCAAAATGAAAAATACCGTTGATTTCCATGAAGATGAAAACGGTTACAGCGTTTAATTTAGTCTCGACCTAAATTTCTGAGCCTACTTATCAAAAAATCGTTTATCGGATTAATTATTTTTCAGATGCAATTAATTCGCTCCGCAAACAGAGGATCTCGCGGAAATTAAGCGAAAAAAAACGCCGCGAAGCGCGGCGTTAGTCGGATGGGATGGTGTCGTGTGGCTTATTCGCCGACTTTAGCCCATGTATCACGTAAACCGACAGTACGGTTAAATACCAGTTTGTCGGCCGTTGCATAGCGGCTGTCGAGGCAGAAGTATCCCTCACGCTCGAACTGGAAGGCTTTACCCGCAACCGCAGTCTTCAGCGACGGTTCTGCGAAGCCCTGTTTGATCACCAGCGAATCAGGGTTCATTGCCGACAGGAAATCTTCCGCCGCGCCTGGATTCGGTACGCTGAAAAGGCGATCGTACAGACGAATTTCAACCGGCAATGCGTGCGCTACACTCACCCAGTGAATAACGCCTTTTACTTTACGCCCGTCAGCCGGATCTTTGCTCAGGGTGTCTGCATCGTAGGTACAGAAGATGGTGGTGATATTACCTTCCGCATCTTTCTCTACACGCTCTGCTTTGATCACGTAAGCGTTACGCAAACGGACTTCTTTCCCCATCACCAGACGTTTGTACTGCTTGTTGGCTTCTTCGCGGAAGTCAGCACGATCGATCCAGATCTCGCCACTGAACGGAACTTCACGGCTGCCCATTTCCGGTTTGTTCGGATGGTTAGGCATGGTGACCATTTCGCCTTCGCCCTGATAGTTTTCGATAACCAGTTTTACTGGATCGATAACCGCCATTGCGCGCGGGGCGTTTTCGTTCAGATCTTCACGGATGCAGGACTCCAGCGATGCCATCTCAATGGTGTTGTCCTGCTTGGTGATGCCGATGCGTTTGCAGAACTCACGAATAGCAGCAGCTGTGTAACCACGGCGACGCAGACCGGAAATCGTCGGCATACGCGGGTCATCCCAGCCTTCTACGTGCTTTTCCGTCACCAGCTGATTCAGCTTACGTTTGGACATCACGGTATATTCCAGATTCAGGCGCGAGAATTCGTACTGGCGCGGGTGAACCGGGATCGTGATGTTGTCCAGCACCCAGTCGTACAGGCGACGGTTGTCCTGGAATTCCAGCGTACACAGGGAGTGCGTAATGCCTTCCAGCGCATCGCTGATGCAGTGGGTGAAGTCGTACATCGGGTAGATGCACCACTTGCTTCCCGTCTGATGATGATCGGCAAATTTAATGCGATACAGCACCGGGTCGCGCATGACGATAAACGGCGACGCCATATCAATTTTGGCGCGCAGGCACGCTTTGCCTTCTTCAAAACCGCCAGCCCGCATTTTCTCAAACAGCGCGAGGTTCTCTTCTACACTGCGATCGCGGAACGGGCTGTTTTTGCCTGCCGCTGTCAGCGTGCCGCGGTATTCACGGATCTCATCAGCCGACAATTCATCAACATAGGCCAGGCCTTTGTTGATAAGCTCCACGGCATACGCATACAGCTGATCAAAGTAATCTGAGGAGTAGCAGATGTCGCCAGACCAGTTGAAGCCCAACCATTGCACATCGTTCTTAATAGACTCTACGTATTCGATATCTTCTTTTACCGGGTTGGTATCATCGAAACGCAGGTTGCATTGACCCTGGTAATCTTGCGCGATCCCAAAGTTCAGGCAGATAGACTTGGCGTGACCGATGTGCAGGTAACCATTGGGTTCCGGCGGGAAACGGGTATGAACTGTGGTGTGCTTACCACTGGCCAGATCTTCATCGATGATCTGACGAATAAAGTTAGTCGGGCGGGCTTCAGCCTCACTCATCGTGGATTCCTCAAAGCGTAAACAACGTATAACGGCATATGGTCTTATAAGCCGGACAGACTGACAACCTTTAGTTACTTAAAATACGTAACAGACTGGCATTATGGGATCAATTGCTGCAAAAAAAAGCGGCGGAGGTTTCCCCCCGCCGCTTAAGGCATAGACTCTACTCAGGAGCGATTACTTGCCTTTAATCTCATACAGCGCTGTTTGACCTGCAACGACGTGTCCTTCCGCCTTCACAACCAGCCCACCAAAATCATCGATGTTGCTGCAAACGACAGGACTGATCATTGAGCGTGCATTCGCATTCAGGTACGCCAGATCCATTTCCAGAATCGGCTGTCCTGCAACGACTTCGGCACCCTCTTCCACCAGACGCTTGAAGCCCTGGCCACCCAACGCGACAGTATCGATCCCCATGTGGACAACGATTTCCGCACCTTTTTCTGTTTCCAGGCAGAATGCGTGGTTGGTGTTGAAGATTTTCACGATGGTGCCCGCAGCCGGGGAAACCACGGTTTTATCCGTTGGTTTTACCGCAACGCCATCGCCTACGGCTTTACTGGCGAACGCTTCATCAGGAACCTGATCCAGTGCCACGACATCACCGGTAACCGGGGAAACCAGCTCAGCGATAGTCTCTGTATTAAGAACAGCCTGCGGTTTCGCTGCCGGAGCTGCCGTGGCCGGCGCTGCATCAGCAGAGGCTGCTGCGACCGGACCCGTGGTTTTCATGGCGTTAGCGATTTTCTCAGCCACAAAGCCAACGATAATCTGTACGCTGGTTTTGTTCAGGCGAATCACACCAGAAGCTCCCAGGCGTTTTGCCATCGCTTCGTTCACCAGCGAAGAGTCTTTTACATTCAGACGCAGACGAGTGATGCACGCATCGATACCTGTCAGGTTGTCAGAACCACCCACCGCAGCGATATACTGACGCGCCAGACCGGCAACATCCTGGTCTTTGTCTGCGCTTACATTCATGTCCTGACCATCGGCTTCGCTACCGGCAACTGCCAGCTCACGACCCGGAGTCATCAGATTGAATTTGGTGATAGTAAAGCGGAACACCACATAGTAGATCGCGAAGAAGACCAGACCCTGTGGGATCAGCATCCACCAGTGCGTCGCCAGCGGGTTACGGGAAGAAAGCACCATATCCACCAGACCCGCACTGAAACCGAAACCGGCAATCCAGTGCATAGAGGCAGCGATGAAGACTGAAATCCCGGTCAGAACGGCGTGAATAACATACAGAACCGGTGCAACGAACATGAAGGAGAATTCCAGCGGCTCGGTGATCCCGGTGAAGAACGCAGCGAATGCGCCCGCCATCATGATACCCAGCACTTTCGCCTTGTTCTCAGGACGCGCGCAGTGGTAGATAGCCAGCGCTGCACCCGGCAGGCCGAACATCATGATTGGGAAGAAGCCCGCCTGGTAACGACCGGTAATGCCCACAACCGCTTTGCCCGCGTCAATAGACTGCGCGCCGCCGAGGAAGTTAGGAATGTCGTTAATGCCCGCCACGTCGAACCAGAATACGGAGTTCAGTGCGTGGTGCAGACCAACCGGAATCAGCAAGCGGTTGAAGAAAGCGTAGACGCCCGCGCCAACGGAACCCAGTTTCTGGATGTGTTCACCAAAGTTTACCAGACCGTCGAAGATAATCGGCCAGATAAACATCATGATGAAGGCAACAATAATCATCACGAAGGAGGTCAGAATCGGCACCAGACGACGGCCGCTGAAGAAGGAGAGCGCTTTCGGTAACTCAACGCCGCTGAAGCGGTTGTACAGCTCAGCAGAGATGATACCCACCAGAATCCCCACGAACTGGTTGCTGATTTTACCGAACGCGGCAGGAACCTGGTCCGCCGGGATCTTCTGAATCATCGCAACCGCCGCCGGAGAACAAAGCGTGGTCAACACAAGGAAACCCACAAAACCGGTCAGCGCCGCAGCACCGTCTTTATCTTTGGACATACCGTAAGCGACACCAATCGCAAACAGTACGGACATGTTATCGATGATTGCGGAACCTGATTTAATGAAGAACGCCGCTACCGCGTTATCTCCACCCCAACCCACGGGATCAATCCAGTAACCTACACCCATCAATATTGCTGCCGCAGGCAGCGTGGCCACCGGCACCATAAGCGCGCGGCCAACCTTTTGTAAATAACCTAGAATACTCACTTTATTCCCCCTATGAGACCCCGTTTAAGGCGCGTTCTCAGCTGTGTTTTTATTGTGTCACTATCTTAGTGGTTCACTGGCATTCTGAGTGTGTGAAAATTTAATTCGTATCGCAAATTAAAAGCATGTTTTTTGTGAGTCCAGTCACCAAATATCGTTAAAACCACTCCCTTATACTGGCTAACTGCGAAAACTTATTTTATCATTCAAAAAATCAAGACGGATTGACTCTTGTTGATACAAAACCAGGTTACGCTTGACTATGTACCCATACTCAATCCGCCAACGTCTACATATACATTTGAGGTGAAGAATGAGACTGATCCCCCTGAATACCGCAGAACAAGTCGGCAAATGGGCTGCTCGCCACATCGTTAACCGTATCAATGCATTCAAGCCGACGGCGGATCGTCCGTTTGTTTTGGGTCTACCTACCGGTGGCACGCCATTGACCGCCTATAAAGCATTAGTTGAAATGCACAAAGCGGGCCAGGTCAGCTTCAAGCATGTTGTGACGTTCAACATGGACGAATATGTTGGCCTTCCGAAAGAGCACCCGGAAAGCTATCATAGCTTCATGCACCGTAACTTCTTTGATCACGTTGATATTCCAGCAGAAAACATCAACCTTCTCAATGGCAACGCTGCGGATATTGATGCTGAATGTCGTCAGTATGAAGAAAAAATCCGCGCTTACGGTAAAATCCACCTGTTTATGGGCGGCGTAGGCAACGACGGTCATATCGCGTTTAACGAACCGGCCTCTTCTCTGGCTTCCCGCACGCGTATCAAAACATTGACCCATGACACTCGCGTGGCAAACTCTCGCTTCTTTGATGGCGATGTCAGCCAGGTGCCGAAATACGCGCTGACGGTGGGTGTGGGTACGCTGCTTGACGCAGAAGAAGTGATGATTCTGGTGCTGGGCCATCAGAAAGCGCAGGCGCTCCAGGCGGCGGTAGAAGGCAACGTCAACCACATGTGGACCATCAGCTGTCTGCAACTGCACCCGAAAGCCGTGGTGGTGTGCGATGAACCTTCCACCATGGAGCTGAAAGTTAAGACGCTGAAATACTTCAACGAGTTAGAAGCCGAAAATATTAAAGGTTTGTAATAGTATCCCCGCCCTGACGAGCGTGTTGCAGGGCGGTATTTTTTGAAATCGGGGGTCGGAATGTATGCTTTAACCCAGGGCCGGATTTTTACCGGTCACGAAATTCTTGATGACCATGCGATTGTTGTCGCCAATGGCCTGATTGAAAGAGTCTGTCCAGTGGCGGAACTGCCGCCGGAGATCGAGCAACGCTCGCTGAATGGGGCCATTCTCTCCCCCGGTTTTATCGACGTACAGTTAAATGGTTGTGGCGGTGTGCAGTTCAACGATACCGCAGAAGCGGTGACCGTTGAAACGCTGGAAATTATGCAAAAAGCCAATGAACGTTCTGGCTGCACCAGCTATCTGCCAACGCTTATCACCACCAGTGATGACCTGATGAAACAGGGCGTTCGCGTCATGCGTGAATACCTGGCGAAATATCCGCATCAGGCATTAGGTCTGCATCTTGAAGGCCCATGGTTGAACCTGGTCAAAAAAGGGACGCATAATCCGGGTTTTGTCCGTAAGCCTGACGCTGCGCTGGTTGATTTCCTGTGCGATAATGCCGACGTCATCACCAAAGTAACCCTGGCGCCAGAGATGGTTCCTGCTGAAGTGATCACAAAACTGGCAGACGCGGGGATTGTGGTTTCTGCCGGGCATTCCAACGCAACGTTGAAAGAAGCGAAAGCCGGTTTCCGCGCTGGAATTAGCTTCGCCACTCATCTGTTTAACGCCATGCCGTACATTACCGGTCGTGAGCCAGGTCTGGCGGGTGCGATTCTGGATGAAGCCGACATTTATTGTGGCGTGATCGCCGATGGCTTGCATGTTGATTATGCCAACATCCGTAATGCCAAACGCCTGAAAGGCGACAAACTTTGCCTCGTCACAGATGCAACTGCACCGGCAGGCGCAGACATTGAACAGTTCATTTTTGCTGGTAAAACAATATACTACCGCAATGGACTCTGTGTGGATGAGAACGGTACGCTGAGCGGTTCATCTTTAACCATGATTGAAGGTGTCCGTAATCTGGTCGAACATTGCGGTATCGCGCTCGATGAAGTGCTGCGCATGGCGACCCTCTACCCTGCCCGTGCGATTGGCGTCGACCAACAGCTCGGCAGCATTGCACCGGGTAAAGTGGCCAACCTGACTGCATTCACACACGACTTTAAAATCATCAAGACCATCGTTAATGGCAACGAGGTCGTTACTGAGTAAGAAAACGTATGACACCTGGCGGACAAGCTCAAATAGGTAATGTTGATCTCGTAAAACAGCTAAACAGTGCGGCCGTTTACCGCCTGATTGATCAGCATGGGCCCATCTCGCGAATTCAGATTGCCGAGCAAAGCCAGCTTGCCCCCGCCAGCGTAACGAAAATTACGCGGCAACTTATTGAACGCGGGCTGATCAAAGAAGTTGATCAGCAGGCCTCTACCGGGGGCCGCCGCGCCATCTCTATCATCACAGAAACCCGTAACTTTCATGCGATTGGCGTGCGTCTGGGTCGTCACGACACCACGTTGACCCTCTACGACCTGAGCAGTAAAGTCCTGGCGGAAGAGCATTACCCGCTCCCTGAACGCACTCAGGAAACGCTGGAATTTGCCCTGCTCAATACCATTGAGAGCTTTATTGAAAGCTGCCAGCGTAAAATCCGCGAACTGATCGCCATTTCGGTGATCCTGCCGGGGCTTGTCGATCCCGAAAGCGGCGTCATCCGCTACATGCCCCATATTCAGGTCGAAAACTGGGGGCTGGTTGAAGCGCTGGAAAAACGTTTTCACGTGACCTGTTTCGTCGGCCATGACATCCGTAGCCTGGCGCTGGCTGAGCACTATTTTGGCGCAAGCCAGGATTGTGAAGACTCTATTCTGGTGCGCGTACACCGGGGCACCGGGGCGGGGATCATCTCCAACGGCCGAATTTTTATTGGTCGTAATGGTAATGTTGGCGAAATCGGTCACATCCAGGTTGAGCCGCTCGGTGAACGCTGCCACTGCGGTAACTTTGGCTGTCTGGAAACCATCGCCGCCAACGCCGCCATTGAACATCGCGTACATAATTTACTGAAACAAGGCTATCAGAGCCGCGTTCCGCTGGATGACTGCACCATCAAAACCATCTGCAAGGCGGCCAATAAAGGCGATAGCCTTGCCGCAGAGGTGATCGAGCACGTTGGCCGCCATCTGGGAAAAACCATCGCTATTGCGATAAACTTGTTTAATCCGCAAAAAATTGTTATTGCCGGCGAAATCACCGAAGCCGACAAAGTCCTGCTGCCGGCGATTGAAAGCTGCATTAACACTCAGGCATTGAAAGCATTTCGTAAAAACCTGCCCGTTGTGCGTTCGACGCTGGATCACCGCTCCGCCATTGGCGCATTTGCGCTGGTAAAACGCGCCATGCTTAACGGCATTTTGCTTCAACATTTGCTGGAAAATTAATGCGCTTTTATAGTATCGGATTCATAACAATTTCCCTGGGTAGTTCATGACCATCAAAAATGTCATTTGTGATATCGACGGCGTGCTAATGCACGACAACATTGCCGTACCCGGTGCGGCAGAATTTTTGACGGGTATTCTGGAAAAAGGCCTGCCGCTTGTGCTCCTGACCAATTACCCCTCCCAAACCGGACAAGACCTGGCGAACCGCTTTGCCACCGCAGGCGTGAATGTGCCTGACAGCGTCTTTTATACCTCCGCAATGGCAACAGCCGATTTCCTGCGTCGTCAGGAAGGCAAAAAAGCCTACGTAGTGGGTGAAGGCGCACTGATTCACGAATTGTATAAAGCGGGCTTTACCATCACCGACGTTAACCCGGACTTCGTGATCGTCGGTGAAACCCGTTCCTATAACTGGGAAATGATGCATAAAGCGGCCTTCTTTGTTGCCAATGGTGCCCGCTTTATCGCCACCAACCCGGACACCCACGGTCGCGGTTTTTATCCGGCCTGTGGCGCACTCTGCGCGGGTATTGAGAAAATCTCCGGTCGCAAGCCGTTTTATGTGGGCAAACCGAGTCCGTGGATCATCCGTGCGGCGTTAAACAAAATGCAGGCACATTCCGAAGAAACGGTCATTGTCGGCGATAATCTGCGTACCGACATCCTTGCCGGTTTCCAGGCGGGGCTCGAAACGATTCTGGTGTTGTCTGGCGTCTCCACGCTTGACGATATCGACAGCATGCCGTTCAGACCAAGCTGGATCTACCCTTCCGTGGCCGAGATCGACGTTATCTGAAAACGACGCCATGCCTGATAACACGTTTCTTATCAGGCCGACGATTCGCACTTCGCTGTTAGCCGGATAAGGCGTTTACGCCGCTATCCGGCAAAGCCCCGTTTAATAAAACCGCCATAAAATTGTCGATTCATCAATAAACACGCTCATTACGTATTCTTTTTTCACTAATCCACAATGCCTATTGCATTTTTTCTTTTCTGACCGGTAATTCACTTGCACCCTCCCCTGCTTTGCTGCATTTTCTTAATCAAGCAAACACAAAAAGCACCACGCAACAGATTAACGGAGAAGGTTATGTGTTCTATTTTCGGCGTATTCGATATCAAAACAGACGCAGTTGAACTGCGTAAAAAAGCCCTCGAACTGTCACGTCTGATGCGTCATCGTGGGCCGGACTGGTCCGGCATCTACGCCTGTGACAACGCGATCCTGGCGCATGAACGTCTGTCAATTGTTGACGTGAACGCCGGTGCCCAGCCACTGTATAACGAGAAGAAAACGCACATCCTGGCCGTAAACGGTGAAATTTATAACCATCAGGCGTTACGTGCGGAATATGGCGATCGCTATACCTTCCAGACCGGTTCCGACTGCGAAGTGATCCTCGCGCTGTATCAGGAGAAAGGGGCGCAATTCCTCGACGATCTGCAGGGCATGTTTGCCTTTGCGCTGTACGACAGCGAGAAAGATGCCTACCTGATTGGTCGTGACCATCTTGGCATCATCCCCCTTTATATGGGGTACGACGAACACGGCAACCTGTACGTCGCCTCCGAAATGAAAGCGCTGGTTCCGGTATGCCGCACCATCAAAGAGTTCCCGGCGGGCAGTTATCTGTGGAGTAAAGAAGGGGAAATCCGCCAGTACTATCAGCGCGACTGGTTCGATTTTGATGCGGTAAAAGAGAACGTTACTGACAAGAATGAACTGCGCCAGGCCCTGGAAGACGCTGTCAAAAGCCATCTGATGTCAGACGTGCCCTATGGCGTACTACTCTCCGGTGGTCTGGATTCATCAGTCATTTCCGCTATCACCAAGAAATATGCCGCCCGTCGTGTGGAAGATGACGAACGTTCTGAAGCCTGGTGGCCACAGTTGCACTCCTTTGCCGTCGGTCTCGAAGGTTCTCCGGACCTGAAAGCCGCACAGGAAGTGGCAAATCACCTGGGGACGGTGCACCACGAAATCCACTTCACGGTACAGGAAGGTCTGGATGCGATCCGTGATGTGATTTACCACATCGAAACTTACGATGTCACCACCATTCGCGCCTCGACGCCGATGTATTTAATGTCGCGTAAAATCAAAGCGATGGGTATTAAAATGGTGCTGTCCGGTGAAGGTTCTGACGAAGTGTTTGGCGGCTATCTCTATTTCCATAAAGCGCCGAATGCCAAAGAATTGCATGAAGAGACGGTACGTAAACTGCAAGCGTTGCATATGTTTGACTGCGCGCGTGCCAACAAAGCGATGTCAGCCTGGGGCGTAGAAGCGCGAGTCCCGTTCCTGGATAAGAAATTCCTTGATGTGGCGATGCGCATCAACCCGCAGGATAAAATGTGCGGCAACGGTAAAATGGAAAAACATGTCCTGCGCGAATGCTTTGAGTCTTACCTACCGGCAAGCGTCGCATGGCGTCAGAAAGAGCAATTCTCGGATGGCGTGGGTTATAGCTGGATCGACACGCTGAAAGAAGTGGCCGCAGAACAGGTTTCTGACCAACAACTGGAAACCGCCCGCTTCCGCTTCCCGTACAACACGCCGTCCTCAAAAGAAGCGTACTTGTACCGCGAGATTTTTGAAGAGCTGTTCCCGGTTCCCAGCGCCGCAGAATGTGTGCCTGGCGGTCCGTCCGTCGCCTGTTCCTCTGCGAAAGCTATCGAGTGGGATGAAGCGTTTAAAACCATGAACGATCCTTCCGGTCGTGCGGTGGGTGTCCACCAGTCCGCCTATAAATAAGCGAAAAGTGTAAAAAGAGCCCTCAGGGGCTCTTTTTTATATTGTAATAATCCTTACAAAAACGATTAATAACCAATAATTGCCGAATATTGCGTCACGCTGTTCGCAACCTAACCAAACAGTCACATTCCGGCCATTTTCAATGAAAAAGGGGTTGACGCTTCAAGGCTCAATACGCATAATGCGCCCCGCAACGCCGATAAGGTAACGCGAAAAAAAAGATGGCTACGTAGCTCAGTTGGTTAGAGCACATCACTCATAATGATGGGGTCACAGGTTCGAATCCCGTCGTAGCCACCATCTTTTTTTTGCGGGAGTGGCGAAATTGGTAGACGCACCAGATTTAGGTTCTGGCGCCGCAAGGTGTGCGAGTTCAAGTCTCGCCTCCCGCACCATTCACCAGTAAGCGTTGCACGGATGGGGTATCGCCAAGCGGTAAGGCACCGGTTTTTGATACCGGCATTCCCTGGTTCGAATCCAGGTACCCCAGCCATTTTTTCTTCGATATAGCGGTTCACCGCAACGGTCTTTGGGGTATCGCCAAGCGGTAAGGCACCGGTTTTTGATACCGGCATTCCCTGGTTCGAATCCAGGTACCCCAGCCATCGAAGAAAAAAATCTGGCTACGTAGCTCAGTTGGTTAGAGCACATCACTCATAATGATGGGGTCACAGGTTCGAATCCCGTCGTAGCCACCATATATTAAGGACGTATCGATTTAATTCGGTAAATCCAAAAAATTGTTGGGGTATCGCCAAGCGGTAAGGCTCTGGTTTCTGATACCAGCATTCCGAGGTTCGAATCCTCGTACCCCAGCCAA